>JALFRH010000008.1 GCA_022785155.1 Spirochaetales bacterium | reverse complement strand
TGCAACGCCCTTGCCCTCAGCTAACGGTTCGGCTATCTCTCAAGCCAGGCTGCTCCCGTAGTGGACTTTCACCACCAAGTTAACGCCCATGCAGGGCAAACAAAAGGGAAGGCACCCTATTGTCCCTTCCCATATTTATGTCTCTATTAAACCTCTAATTATTCCAATTGTGCTTTTCTGTACGTCCTCCTTCCATTTCAAAAGGCATTGCGCCGCCCTTCATGCCACCGCCCATAGAATAGTGGTTACCGGAAGCCACGGATTGAGCAATGGAGGAATAGGAGACAACACCGTCTTTATAGGTGACACTTCCCAATCCCAGGCCATTGAAGTTTCCTTCGCTTTCAATGGAGGCACCTGAAATGACGCTATAGGTCTTTCCTTTCTCCAACTCTTTGCTCATGACTACAACATTGTTCATGCTTCTTTCAGAAGAAAGCGTATAGGCTGCAATCACCTTTCCGTTTTCATCCTGCAATACAAAACTGTCTCCGGAAATATCAAAGGAGAAGGAAAGATTTTTACCGTTTTGAGGGGCATTGTTTCCTCCGCCGATTCCAATAAGGAAACCTCCTAGATATTTGATGTTGCCGTCGTTGTCACAATCAATACCTAAGCCCATTCCGCCGGCTCCCATGATTACGCTTCTTCCTCCGCTGATAGTTATGGTTCCGTTGCTGTCCAGGCCATCGTCTCCACGGGAAAGGGCAAAGACATAACCACCGTTGATCTCTACAGAATTACCTGCATTGATTGCATCATCTGTTGCAGACACCTCGACAATTCCGCCGTTGATCACAAGCTTGTCCTTGGCTTCCAAGCCCTCAGGGCTCAGGCTCTCTTCTTCGCTGATTTCATATGGAGTGCCTGTAGTATGGATCTTTACTACACCGCCGTTTATTACAAGGATAGGATCAGGATCATCGGAAGTATCTTCAGTCTCTCCGTCCTCTTCCGCTTCAAAGCCGGAGGTTATACCCTTACCTACACTTTCAATCTCTATATATCCGCCGTTGATTTCAACAGTACAAAGAGGATCATCACCTTCCTTACCATTCACTTTGATGCCTTTGCCCTCTTCTCCATATACACTTCCCATGGCCTTTATATATAGATATCCACCATTCATGATGAAGGCTTCGTCTGCGCTGATACCGTTGCCTTCTGCAGCTTCAGAAGTGTTTATTCTTACCGTTCCACTTTCAATGGTCACTTTTCCGTCAACCTTGAGGCCATGTTTTTTCTCTCCGTTTATTGTGATATCCCCATTACCGAAGAAGACCAGGTCTCCATCACTGGTGACTACGCCCTTCTTGTTGTTGTCCGAGCTATCACAAAGGACGGAATTACCTTCACTCTTAATGTAAGTGGTGTTTCCTCCCTTCAAAATAAGGGCAGGAGTATCCATACCGCTGATGGAGGAAGCAAGTGTCACCATAATATCGCTTTCTCTGCTTTCAACTGTAATGCCCCCATTCCAAGAACCAGAGAGGATGACGTTGTACTTTTCATTGGAAGTATTTGTAATCTTCAAATCCGAGCCATCCACCTCCACCACAAGACTTGTAAGCATTCTTGTGGTTCCCACCAGTCCGTCTTCCCCGATGAGTATGGGGTAATCGAGATACTGGCTTTCATCTATCGTAAAGCTTGGTTCACCAATATATTCCGAATAATCAAGAGAAGAAGAGAAAGAAACATCTTCTGTCAGGGACAAGTATCCGCCGCTTCCCATATTCCTGTCTCCACCAGCCATCATCCCATAAATGGCCTTCTCTCTCATGGCGCCCTCTGGAGGAATCATACCCTCCGGTGGAACCATTCCATCCTTCATGGGGCGGTAGTATCCAAATTCACTCTCTGCCACAGTAGAAGAAGGAAGGGCTTCCACACTCTCTTCTTTTTCATTTTCCTTAGTTGCACATCCCACAAGAAGTAATAGTGCAACAAACAAAAAAACCAATGTTTTCCTCATGTTTTTTACCACCTTTTTACGTTTTACGGCTGGAAAAACAAAAAGGAAAGAAGGGAAAACCATTCTTCAGGACAGGAACAAAAAAATACCCGAAGATGAAACAAAAGCCACACGAAACAAACAAAAAAGCGGCCGGTGGCCGCCATAAAAAACACACAGAAAACTCAGATGCAATCTTCCGTCACAATGACGGTGACATCCTTATGAAGGCTGAGAAGTGTAGCCGGGCACTTGGTGTCGATGGTATTCGAAAGCATCTTCTTCACAGCTTCCTTTTTGTCTTTTCCTGAAGCGAGGACGATGATCTTTCTTGCATTCAGTATTGTCCCTATACCCATGGTCAAGGAATAACGAGGGACATCGTCTATGGAAGCAAAGAACCTGCTGTTGGCTTCAATGGTGCTCTCTGTAAGGGAAGTCTTATGTGTCATCGGATATAAAAAGTCACCTGGTTCATTGAAACCGATATGACCGTTTCTACCTATTCCCAAGACCTGGAGATCTATGCCTCCGAGGCTCTCGATCATATCTTCATAATCCTTGCACTCTTTATCGGGATCCGAAGAGAGACCGTTCAGGACATGGGTCCTGGTTTTGTCTATATCGATATCATTGAAAAGATTCTGATTCATGAAATACCTATAGGACTGATTATTCTCCGGGGATATTGGATAATACTCATCCAGGTTCACAGTAGTGACATCCTTGAAGGAAATCACACCTTCCTTGTTTCTCTTCACCAACTCTTTATACATTCCTACAGGTGTACTTCCTGTAGCTAATCCCAATACGGCCTTGCCATTAAGTGTAAGGAGGGCGGAAATGATGTCGGCCCCCTTCCGGCTCATAGCCTCATAATCCTTCACAACCAAAACATTCATTGGTAAAATCTCCTTTTTTATAGTATCGAGGTAATGACAAAAAGTGTCTACATCGTTTCTGAACCAACTGGAAATTAGAGCTTGAAAAGCTGTGTAATCCAATCTACAGACAATTCAACCCAATTATACTTACGAGGAAAAATACTCCTTGTCCTCAACAACTCTTCAGTACATAGAGATAAGCCATGGTCCCCTTCAGGGAATATATGAAGCTCAAAGGGGATTTTGTGTCTTCTAAGGGCCGACACATAAAGAAGAGTGTTCTCCACAGGGACTATGGTATCATTCAAAGTATGCCACAAAAATGTCGGAGGAGTATTTCCATCCACTTGGTTCTCCAGTGACAACTCCCTCCATTCCCCACTGTCCTCGTCTTTCTTTCCTGTAAGATTTACTATGGATTCTTTATGTGCGAACTCTCCTGTAGTAATCACCGGATAAGAGAGAATGGCTCCGTCGGGCCTATATATCCTATCCCCGTCACCATACTTATGCCAAAGGGTGGAGAGGGAGGCTGCCAGATGCCCACCGGCAGAGAAACCAAGAACTATTGTTTTATTTGGGTCGCTGCCAAATGAAATGGCATTCTCCCTTACATACCTGATTGCAGCCATGGCATCCAACAGAGGCTGGGGATGATGGATGGGGGATACGGAATAATCCACCACAGCAGCATTGAAGCCTGCCCTATTATATTCGATGGCCACACGCTCCCCTTCCCAGTTCTCAGCCTTGTTTATATAAGCTCCCCCAGGAAATATGATCACCATGGGTCTCAAGGGTCCGTTCTCCACTTTATCCAGAAGATAAAGAGTCAAGGAAGGAACAAAACCGGCTATAGCTTCTTTTCGCAAAAAATGTCTTTCTATTCTCATTACTCTGATTCTACATCCTCCCCCTTGTTTTCTCCAATAAAAGAAACACGCCCCAGGATATCATCCCGGAGCATGGCTTATTGGATTCACTATATTACGCTTGTTTTCCCCTATTTTTCCTCAAAAGAAAGGAGAAGACCTGAAAGAGTTCCATAAGAGCTTCACCCCAAAGGATTCCTCCTATGATATCCGTCACCCAATGGACACCGGAAAACAGTCTCGAAAATACAACCAAAAGCATTGAAAAACCAAGAAGAACTGTAAGCGCCACTCTTATTTCCCTTTTCCTTATCTTTCCACACTCGGCTATTGCAGTACCGTACACCACCACAGCCAAAAGTGTATGGGAAGAGGGGAAACCTGACTCCAAAGCACTCTCCCCTGGAATAATAAAGGGTCTCATATTTATTACAAGAAGCTTGTCGAAGAAAATATAAAGGATGACAGTGAAGACATAGGTAATGGCCAAAGCATAGAGATCGCCGTCCACCTTCTTCAAGCTCTTGTTCTTGATCAGCTCATATAATCCCATTACAAAGAAGAACCCTATCACCAAGAAGGATACATATCCTCCCACTTGGGATATCTTATAAAAGACAGGATTGAAGCCAAATCTTTCACTGAAAGGGATATTAACGGAAGAGAAGCCTACAGTACTACCTGTAGCCGCCACATAGCCTATATCCACTGTCTTAAGCAGCAGTGTAAAAAGTACACAAATAAGTGTAACCAACAAAAACTGAAAGAGTACTTTTCTTTTCATATCCCCTCCTAATCTATGGTCTCAAGAAGAAAGCTTACAGGCCTTATGCCATCATTGCAGCTTATTACTGCAGATTTGGGATTCTTCATCCAATCTCCGAAGAAACCGCCGCCTCCAGAAGAAAGGGCAAATACATAGGATTGAATATTCTGCCATGCACTTTGGCAGAAGCCTTGGGGCATCGAAGCCTCCTGGCTGATCCACTCATCCCCGTCATTTACCATACAATCGCCCTTTTCCTTCTCATACTTTTCAGATAGTGATTGAAAATAGGCTTTATGGACAACTTTTATCTTCACTCTCTTCATAACACAGTCATGTTACCTTATAAGAGAGGAAAAGAAAATAAATAGAATATGGCTTCTTTGTCTATAAAAAACACATAGACCGAAGCCTATGTGTTTCTTACTAAAGGAAATAACCTTAGAAGGTATCTTCAGAATGGAAGGTAGTATTCCAATCCTTGAATTCCACAGTACTATTTCCCTCTACATATATACCGACCATAGCACCTGTAAAGCGCTTTCCCTTTACAAGGCCCTCACTTGAGAGATACACAGCGTCCTCCACAGTAAATGAGTAGGAGGAAGTAGAGAATACCCTTTTCTTTCCATAGCACTCTTCTCTGAGAACTACGTCTCCGGCAATACCATCTACGGCAGTAAAGGATATTTCTTTGTATCCATCCCCCACATATTCAGATAACAGTATTCCTTTCTTTCCATCCTTAACTGCAACACCGAACTTGATGTAGCTGTTTTCATCGTAATAGGAGGCTATTCCAGCACTTTCACCCTCTTTGATGGTGTCTGTATCCAAGACACACTGGGCGGAGAACTCAAACTCACTCTGTCTCTCCAAGAGTACGCTCCTAGAGGCCTTGCTGTTAAGGTCTACACCGCTACCTTCCAACAAGAGGCTATCACCCTTGGTCTTGATTTTATCCAAACTAAGGGCACGGGGAGTATTCCAGAGCTTGTTTTTCCAAGCTGGATAATACTCGGCATCAGGGTATTCCTTTGTACTTTTGGTCTTCTTTGGTATTCGGGAAAAGACTCCAGGACCCTTTCCTCCATTGACCAAAGGCCAACCATCCTTATCCCAAACAAGAGGGTCTATACAGGTCTCACGACCAGTAAAACCATAGCCGTCCTTTGAACGGCGAAGTGTAAGATATGCGATATACCAATCACCATCAGGAGTATCCACAACCATTCCATGGCCGCAGCACTGCAATAACTGGCTCTCATCATTCTGCCGTACTATTGGATTATGAGGGCAAGGTTCATAAGGGCCGTAAAGAGTCTTAGACCTGGCTACAGTCACCCTATGGCCCATACCTGTTCCACCTTCTGCAAGGAATAGATAGTAGTAGCCGTCTTTCTTCATTACACGGGGGCCCTCAGGATTCTTTCTGCAGACTCCAAGCCAAAGGAGGGAGGCTTTACCTATCTTCTCGCTGCAGTCGCTGCTAAGCTGGAAAATCCTTGCCCCGCGGTTAAGAAGCATGTATTTTTTTCCATCATCATCGTGGAAAAGGGATGGATCTATTCCATCGTCGTGAATCCAGCTGGGTCTGCAGTATGGTCCCTCCGGGGAAGTGGATGAAGTGACCATCTGTACTCTCTTTTCCTCACTGTCGTCATTACATCTGAGAGTCGCCGTTATGTAGAAACGGCCGTCGGAGTACGAAATATCCGGAGCCCAATACCCTCTTCCTCCGTCCTTGTCATCCAATTCAGCCCACTCAGGGTTTGTTATTGCATAACCGATTACTTTCCAATGCACCAGATCCACCGAGTGTGATATTGGGATACATGGAAAGAAATGGAAGGATGAATTCACCATATAGTAGTCATCACCAACCCTAATCAGGGAAGGATCAGGGAAGAATCCCCTTTCCACAGGATTATGGTATCCTTCTTCATACTTAAAGCCTGTCACTTCTCCAAAGTATTCAAGGGAAATGTTCTTTTTCCCCTTATATGCCACATCGTAGGGAGTAATGCCTCTCCTGTTTCCTCTCAAAGGAGAGAAGGAGCAACGCTCCACAAGGTATTCCAGCGTCTCCCTGTCATCGGAAAGGGCGGCATAGTGAAGAGTATCGTTTCCTTCATCATCCCTCTGGTCCAGATTGGTTCCTGTATACTCAATAATCTCCTTCAGTCTCTTTATATTTCCTTCTTCAGCTGTCTTGAAAAGTATCTCCTTATCCACTGGAGCACTGACATTGATCCTCATTCCATCCTCCTTTTTCATAGACAAAAAAATAAGTAAGGATAAAGGGAGGGTGGAAAACACACTCCCTTAATGAAGCCCATCACTCTATGACGGAGATCCTCTCCATTCCCATTTCGTCGGCCAGGTCGTTGACCATCTTCAGGTTCTCAGGAAGAACCATTACTACTCCGCTCTCTTCAGAAGCCTTGAACTTTCCGTCCTCGATTTCACCAGGCATCAGAATACCCTTTGAATTCTTTGCAAGCTTGGATGCTTTGAGTTCTTTGATTCTTGCATCTACATCATTGTAGTACTTCTCTTCATCATTGAAGGCCTTGATATCCATGGCGATCATCATAAGTGCAGGTCCTTCGGAATAGTCTTTGGCTCTGTCACCGGTTCCACCGCCAAATAGGGTTCCAGCTATGATATCCACCATGACAGCCATACCCCAGCCTTTGTATCCAGCCATCGGAGAGACAGTATAATAGTCATCCATATTCGTTGTAGGCATACCTTCCCTATCTAGGCACCAGCCTTCAGGAAGGACTTTTACACCCTGACGCTTCATATTCGACACTTTTCCGTTGGCAACTACCGTCATGGCCATATCCAAAACAGGAGAGACTTCGTTTCTTGCAGGAGCAGCCACACATACAGGGTTGTTTCCGATAACCTTTTCGCAGCCTCCCCAAGGAGCCATTGTGGAGTCTCCTGTTCCAAGGACAGTTCCGATCATTCCTGCCTTCTGAGCCATCTGTGAATAGTATGCAAGGGCTCCAAAATGGTTTGCTCCCTTTACACACACCACTCCTATTCCATTTTTCCTGGCCTTTTCAATGGCGGCTTCCATGGCTCTATATCCCAAGATCTGTCCACTGGAGTGGTTTCCATCCCATACAGCCACGACACCATTGTCCTTGACCACATTTACGTTCATGTTGGGGATCATCTTTCCTTCCCTGATGAGCCTTACATATCTGGCAGTGCTGAGAATTCCATGGGAGTTAACTCCTCTCTGATCAGCCTGCACCAACATATCTGCAATGATTGCAGCCTCATCTTCATTTACACCTACGTTCATGAAGATCTTTGTGATTTTTTCCTTTGCTTCCTTAACTGAAATCTGTACCATATCCTCTCCTTCTCATCTTTCAATCTTTATACTTCTTCCCTTGCTGTGCTGTATTGCATTTACAATGGATACAGCAGCAAGCCCCGTATGGCAGTCCGCAATAAAGGGGACTCCATCCTTAAGGGATTTATAGAACTCGTTTATAAGTACACCATGGCTTACGCCCCATTCAGACTTCTCTCCTGTAAGTACCTCTGCAGGATGGAATATTGTGTTTCCATCCTCCTCTATTATGGTCAATCCTGATTGGCGCACTGTCATTACGGCCTTTTCAAGCCTAAGTTCCACGTCACATACCTTGGAGCCAAGGTAGCAGTTGGAACAGAAGGCCACTATCTCTCCGCCGCTTTTCAGTTTCATCAATGCCATTGCACTGTCTTCAACTTCATATGCGTCGGTATCCCTAAGCTTGCCGTCAAAGCCAGAGAGGGATTCAACACCACCAGTAAGATAATCTACAAGATCCAGAGTATGGATGGCCTGGTTGATGATACAGCCTCCGCCCTCTCCGCTGTATTTACCCCTCCATGGGGATTCGCTGTAGTATTTTCCGTTACGATACCATGTAACCAGGGCCATGCCGCTTAGTATCTTTCCATACTTTCCACTTTCCAGTATCTCTTTTGCCTCTACAGTGGCTTTGTTGAGACGATTCTGGAAACAAACCCCCAACAATTTTCCTGTCTCTTCGCTCTTTTTTATCATGGCCTTGGCTTCATTGGGGGTGATTGCCAAAGGTTTTTCACAGAAAACATTGAAGCCATGATCCAATAGATCCATGACAATCTGAGGATGGGTATTGTGGGGTGTAATTACATGTACTACATCGATGTCTTTATCATAGAGATCGCGATAATCCCTAAGAGGAACGCCTCCGTAGGTTTCTGAGAAAGCCACCGCTTTTTCATAATCTATATCTACACAATACTCCAAGGTAGTATATTCATTGCCCTTAAGAGCCTTTCCATGGTTTTTGGAAACTGCTCCACACCCGATTACTGCACTTTTGAACATTCAATTCTCCTTCCCAATAGACGACTTGTATTGCCCTGGAGTTATGCCTTCCACATTCTTGAAGACCCTTAGGAAGGTCCTAAGGCTTCCAAAGCCACACGCATCCACCACTTCACCTACCATCATGCCTTCAGACAGAAGGGTCTTGGCCCTATCCAGTCTGTAGCTTGTGACGTATTCCGATATGTTTATTCTGTGATATTTCTTAAAGATTCTTGACAGATAGGCTATGGATATACCGAAGTTATCTGCAATGGAAGATACATTCATCATGGAGTCTCCATAGTTATCATGGATATAATCCAACACCTTCTTATATACCTGATAAGTCTCGGAGGACTGATCTACAGAAGAGTCCTTTATGGCCTTGATGCTATAACAGGTGGAGTCTATGACCTCCTCCACTCCCAGGAGGGACTTCTGGAAGTTCTGTGACTGTAGAATAGGAGGGAAGCTTATTTCAGGTATGACTTCACTGTAACAGGTATCCAAGCTGTTTATGGTACGGATTATGGTTCCACTTATATTAAAGAGGAGGAAGCGGAGCATCTTGGGAGATACTCCGTTACCTCTGTTGCGGTCAATGATCTTATTCACCAAGGCCTTGGCGTTCTCTCCATCCCCTTCCTTTATGGTCTTCTGCAGCAGCATATTCTCTTCCAAAGTAAACTGGTATGTATTCTGCCTTGTTGTGGACAAAAGCTTTGCGTAGGAAAGGTAGGAGATGTCATGGTCCTTCTGATACTCATTGACGCTGATGGCTTCAAGATAGCAGTCTCTGATGGACTCCAGGCCTCTATGGATAAGGGAAACGGAAAGGGATGAAAGGACTTCGTCTTTCTCCACTCTTTCCATAAGGGAATCATAGAAGCCTTCATCCTTGGTTTCCTGTACGTTGATGATAAAAACTTCTCCATACTCAGACTGGAAAGGAAATACAGAGGAATCATCCAATATTTCCTTCAGATACTCAGATGCGTCCTTTTCCTTGGACTGGCACATAGCCACAAAAAAACACTCTGAGAGTATCTCCACCCCAAGGGCGGAAAGAGTCTCTTTGGTTACAGTGGCATCTCCGTTGAGAAGCTTTCTGAAGGCACTTTCCTGAAGGGATTTCCTCTGCTTGGACACCATATGGCTAAGCTCTTCTTTCTGCGCCTTGAGATCAGATACGCTGGAAACGAAGGGGGCGTATTCCCCCTGTCCTGATGGCAGTTTCTCCAAATCCACCCCAGAGGCTTCTGCAGCCGCCTGAAAGTGGAGCCAATCCCTTTGGACAATTCTCAAGGTCAGGAAGAGGCCGAAAGCTATGGCCACCAGCAGAATCAATACAATGACCCCGATAAGCACATAGTAATCATGGAAATAGATGATCTTATTTATGACCACTATGCTTTTGAGGTCCATAATGGACTCCTCGGATACTGAAATAATATAGTTCCCCACATTTTTCGTGGTGCCGAAATCCAAGGATGAAAGAATGGATTCATCTATCTTTCCCGATAGGCTATATACCAAGGAACCCGTTTTTTCGTTGTAGATTACAACATCATGGAACTCATCGATGACGGAAGGAAAGAGGTCATTCTTTGACACCACTATTCCCACCGATACGTAATTCGAGTTAAGGGACCTGATATATGAAAGTGGCATAAGGATGAGTATTTTGTCTTCCGACAAATCATAGAGTCTCACATCCCATATCTCTTCCCGAAGTATGCTCTCAGACTCTGCATTGTCGGAAGAAAGAGATAGAGATTTTGCCATTTCATTCGTCCCTCCCCAACTTTGGTTGGAGATGTACCAGTCTTTGGCGGGGCTATAGAGGAAAAGCTCCTTTACTTTGGAACTGCTCTGCTCCAGACGACGGATATCGGAACTGGAGTAGAATAGATCAAGGCTGGATACTTCACTTATGTCGTTCATATCCCTGACTTTATCGAAATCAGTATCTACGACGATCTCAGCCTTGATCTCATTTATTCTTGAGAGCACATCATGAAAGGAGCTTTGTACAAAGGAAGCTGTAATGTTGTTGGAATATGTAATGAAAGAGGAGCTCATGGATAGCACCACAAAGGCGCCGATACACACCAGAAAGAGAGGTATCAAAGTCGCAACAAGGTAGGAAATCATCCATTTCCTCACTGTACTTTTCTTAAAACTATGGGATCCTCTTGCCATATATCAACCTTTCAACACAAATCAACAGGGAAAAGATCCTCCACACTTTTCCTTAAGTAAACTCTCATATTTATCTGCATC
>JALFRH010000206.1 GCA_022785155.1 Spirochaetales bacterium | reverse complement strand
CTTCTTCTCTCCATATATAAAGGCAGCCTTTGGAGGTAGTCTGATATTCATTGACAACGACGTCAGGTTCTCTCCTCAATTAGGCCTATCTCTTGGAATCGATTATTGGCTAAATAAGAGCTTTGGGCTCTATACAGCCTTTGATGGATATATCTCATTTATTGGAAAAGAGAAAGTAGACCTTAAGGCAGGATTAAGCCTAGGTGGGCGTATTCGATTCAGGTAATGGAATGATTAAAGCCCCGACTTATTGAAGTCGAGGCTTATTATCAGCAAGGCTTTTTCTGCTGCCTGCACCAAATCTTCATTATGAGTTTTACAGGAAGGAACTTCACCAGTCTTACCTGCATTCTTACAGGAAAGCCTAGGATGGAGACAAGCCTTCCTTTTTTCAGATCCTTCATGGCTCTCTCAACCACATCCTTACTTTCATAGAACCTGTCGTAGTAGACGATAGTGTCGTCATGGACAGCCCTATCAAAGAACTCTGTCTTGATCCAACCTGGGCATACACATAGGACTCTGATCCCTCTAGGCTTCAATTCCATGGAGAGGGCTCTTGAGAAGCTTAATACAAAGGCCTTGCTGGCTCCATATACAGCTATGTATGGGACAGGCTGCCAGGAAGAGTTGGAGCCCAGATTGACGATGCTGGATCCACTCTGTAGATATGGAAGGGTGGTGTATGTAACGTCCACAAGGGCTTTGTCATTAAGTACGACTATATCGCTCTGCTTTTCGCCGCTCTTTTCAAAAGCCCCGAAAACTCCGAAGCCTGCGGCGTTCACCAATATTTCTACTTCAGGCTTGGTTTCATTTAAAAGATCCTTGTATTCCTCTATGGAGGAGGGTGAAGAGAGATCGTAGGAGAGTATTCTTGCCTTTGTCTTAAGCTCCTTTCCCAACTCCTTCAGTCTCTCTTCTCTTCTTGCAATGAGCCATATCTCGTCAAGAGTATATTCCTTGTCGATTTTTATGGCAAAATCTCTTCCCATGCCAGAGGATGATCCTGTGATGACTGCTATTTTCATATGACCATTATAACTTTGCATAAGAGTAAAAATTCAAGTCTCATTTCAAAAGAGAAAAGAGTTCTTCTCTTTTCATACAACAGGAGTGGCCGGGAATGGCGATGGAGAAATCCAAGGCCTGGAGTCTTTCCACATATTCCTCTTTCTCCATAAGATCGTAAGGTATCTTCTCCACTTCCCTCATAAACTGGTCTTCTTCTTTGATGTCGAAGTGCCAAGGGAAGGTATAGAGGTCCTTGCCGTGGCTATCTCCAAGAAAGAGTACTTTTTCTGAAGGGACATATAATACTATGCTGTCTCTGGAATGTGGCCCTGATATGTGAAGTAGAGTCACTGTAATTCCACCCAAGTCTATTTTTAGTTCCTTTTGAAACTCTATGGATGCAGGAACCACTTTTATAGTATTTGTGTCTCCATATTCACGCTTCATCATCTCATGGCAGAATATGATTTCTTCCTTCTTTTGGATTCTCTCTTTTATGGAGTCTTCATCCCATTTATAGGATGAGAGCCTCTTCAATACCTTGTTTGTTTCCTTTCCAGCTATTGTAGGGACTTTCCATTCCTTAAGTCCAAAAGAATGGTCCCAATGCCAATGGGAAACAGCCACAAGAGAGGGAAGGGGGAGATTCATTTCCTCCAGGTCTCTTTTTATATCCTGGACATGGTGTTCGGATGCTCCTGCTTCAAATAAGAGGGAGAAGGCATCTCCCTTGATATAGCCTATGGTAGGCCTATCGCTGTATCCTTCGGGAGCCTTGATATAAACGTGCTCACTTATTCTTTCAAACATATACTCTCCCAATATAGGGAAAGTTTAATCATATCAGGAAAAAAGTTGAATAATCATGGGAATATCCCACGTTTATATTGACACAGTTTTTGTATAGAACTAAAACAAAGTGCGGTAAATAAATAGAGGCATAAAAATGGAATACATGCTTATAACTCTGGCCTTTTCTGTCTTGGCTGGATTGTTGATGAGTAGAGTAGCGAAACTAGTAAATTTACCCGCTGTAACTGCCTACCTGATCGCTGGTCTCTGTATAGGTCCCTTCCTTCTTGGAAGACTGGGAATAAGAGGCATTGGTTTTTCAACACTAGAGGATGTTGATTCTTTCTCTATAATCTCTCAAGGCGCCCTTGGTTTCATTGCCTTTGAGATTGGCAATGAATTCAGATTAAGGGATCTGAAATCCATGGGAAAGAGCGCAATAACCATTGGAATACTCCAGGCTGTGATAACGACAATTATTGTAGATATTGCACTTATTGCCCTTCATTTCTTCAATCCATCCCTCATCTCCCTTTCCTCGGCCCTTACTTTGGGCTCCATTGCAGCAGCCACTGCACCGGCTGCAACCTTGATGGTTGTGAAACAATATAAGGCGGAGGGGCCTATGACAAAGCTGTTGTTGATGGTGGTAGCCATCGATGATGCCGTAGGACTTGTGTTGTTCTCCATATCCTTTGGTGTGGCTACAGCCTTGGAAACAGGAGCCATAAGCTTTATAGGGGTTGTCCTAGAACCTTTATTGGAGATAATCCTCTCCTGCCTATTAGGTGTTGTTGGAGGCTGCTCTCTCAACGCGCTGGAAAAATACTTCCATTCAAGAAGCAAGAGAATGAGTCTTGCAGTAGCTTTTGTTTTCCTTACAGTGGGTATATCTTTATTGGAATTCACCATAGGTGGAGTACACATCGGTTTCTCCTTGCTCCTTGTCTGTATGATAGAGGGTACTGTTTTCTGCAATATAAACGAAACAAGCGAAGAGATAATGGAGAGAGTCGATGGTTGGACAGGACCCTTGAACATGCTTTTCTTTGTGCTCAGCGGGGCAGAACTGAACCTGAATGTAGTATCCAATCCATTGGTGCTTTCCGTCGGAATAGTATTCATCCTATTCCGTTCCTTGGGTAAGATCAGCGGGGCATGGCTTTCATGTAAGATGGAAAAGACCAGCAATACGATACAGAAATACTTGGGTATCACCCTGCTTCCTCAGGCAGGAGTAGCTCTTGGCATGGCTCTTCAGGCCAGGATTCTATGTGACGGAGAAATAGTAAGGAACGTTGTATTGTTTGCTGTCCTTGTTTATGAACTTGTGGGTCCTACTCTTACAAAGTGGTCCTTGCTCAGGGCTGGAGAGATCAAGACGGAAGGCAGATCCAACGCAAGAAAGCCCAACGTCAAAGATAATAAACCCGGTATGACCATCAATTAATGGATATTTTACCTCTCTTTATGGCACTCCTTAAGAAAAGGGGTGCCAAATCTCTTGTGCATTTGGGGTTAAATCGGATAAAACAGAGTCCGACACTATAATTATTAATGTAAAAAATATACACGAGGGATTTTAAGTGGATACAATTCTTGTTTCTTTGGCCTTTGCTCTCATAGCAGGTCTATTGATGAGCCGTGCCGCCAAGTTGGTGAACCTGCCGGCTGTTACAGCCTATCTTATTGCTGGTCTTTTGATCGGTCCTTTCTGTCTTGGAAGAATAAATGTCGCCGGTCTTGGTTTTAATACTCTTGCCCAAGTAGGTACCATGGATATCATAAGCCAGACAGCTCTAGGCTTCATCGCTTTTGCCATCGGTAACGAATTCAGACTCAAGGACCTCAAGACAATGGGTAGGGCAGCCATTACCGTTGGTATTCTCCAGGCAGTGATTACAACGGCAATTGTGGATGTGGCTCTTGTTGCATTGCACTATGCTTTCCCTCATATCATTTCCCTTTCATCTGCCATTACCCTCGGTGCCATTGCAGCTGCAACAGCTCCTGCAGCAACACTTATGGTTGTAAGGCAGTATAAGGCTGAAGGACCTTTGACAAAGCTGTTGTTGATGGTTGTGGCCATTGATGATGCGGTAGGCCTTATCCTATTCTCTGTTTCATTCGGTATTGCATCTGCCCTTGAAACAGGAACCATAAGCGTTGTCTCTGTTCTTATAGAACCTATTTTGGAAATAGGAGCTTCTGCCATTATCGGAGCCTTGGCTGGTGTAGCCCTTAACTGGCTTGAAAAATACTTCCATTCAAGAAGTAAGCGTCTTGCTCTTGCAGTGGCCTTTGTTTTGTTGACAGTAGGTTTCTCACAGAAGAAGTTCAACCTTGGAGGAGTACATGTAGGTTTCTCCCTCCTTCTTGTATGCATGGTTACAGGTACTGTTTTCTGCAATATTTGTGAAACCAGTGAAGAGCTTATGGCAAGGGTTGAAAGGTGGACTGCACCATTGAATATGCTGTTCTTCATTCTCAGTGGAGCAGAATTGAATTTGACTGTTCTTGCAAATCCAATGGTAATTTTAATTGGCGTAGTGTATATTATATTCCGTTCAATAGGTAAAGTCGGAGGTGCATTTGTCTCCTGTAAGATGGAAAATACTACCCCTGTTATTCAAAAATACTTGGGTATAACTCTTCTTCCTCAGGCTGGTGTCGCACTTGGAATGGCTCTTACTGCCGCCAATCTTTCTGATGGAGCCATGGTGAGAAGCGTAGTGCTCTTCAGTGTCCTGGTATATGAGCTGGTTGGTCCTACACTTACAAAGTGGTCACTCTACAAGGCTGGAGAAATCAAACCGGAAGGAAGAAAGGACAGCAGAGAGGTCAATGCTCCGGACAATTCGCCTGCTTTGAATATCAAGTAATCAAGAGGAGTGGATTATAAATGGCTAATGGTAGCGCTAGAGACGTAAGAATAAGCGAGATATCTCCATTAAGATCTCCAGACCAATTGTCTTGTCAGTTGCCTCTTTCCAATGACGATAGAGATAGAATTTCTCAGTTCAGAGAGAATGTTAATAATATTATCTCCGGTAAGGACAATAGGCTTCTGGCTATTGTAGGACCATGTTCCATCCATGACCCTAAGGCAGCCATCGAGTATGCAGAGAAGCTTAAGAAGCTGGCTGATGAGATTTCAGATCAGTTTTTCGTTGTAATGAGGACATACTTCGAAAAGCCAAGGACTGCTCTTGGCTGGAAGGGGCTTATTACAGATCCTGATATGGATAAATCCTATGATATCGACAAAGGTTTGGAAGTCTGCAGAAAGCTTCTTTTGGATATTACACATATCGGTCTTCCTGTAGGTTGTGAGTGTCTTGATCCTATTGTACCCCAGTACACGGACGAGCTTATGAGCTGGTCCAGTATCGGAGCTCGTACTACAGAGAGCCAGACCCATAGATCTCTTGCCAGTGGTCTCAGTGTGGCCATAGGCTTCAAGAACTCCACCAGCGGCGATTTTACAGCAGCCATCAACGCGGTAAAGAGTGCAAGAGAGCCTGCAGCCTTCATCGGTATTAGAAGAAACGGTGTCATCGCCCAGTTCCATACAACAGGTAATAACTTTGCTCACATTATTCTTCGTGGCGGAGTAAATGGCGCCAACTACTATGAAAACGATGTAGAAAGCGCAGAGAGTGCCATGAAGAAGGCCGGCTTGGATCCTGCCATCGTCATCGATTGTTCCCATGCCAACAGCAATAAGGATTACACAAGGCAGAAGAGAGTTCTAAGAAGTGTAATAGACCAGAAGATCTGGGGAAACAAATCCATCAGAGGTTTTATGCTTGAATCAAACCTCTTTGAGGGTAACCAGTCCATTCCTTGCAACCTCAATGAGCTGAAGTATGGTGTATCTGTTACAGATGCTTGTATCGGATGGGAAGAGACAGAAAGGATTATGAAGCACGCTGCAGATATTCTGAGAAAAGCCAAGGAAAACGGTGGAGAGGAGATTCTTTAATGAAAAAAGCTCTTGTTTTTCTCGCTGATGGATGTGAGATGTGTGAAGCCTTGTGCGTTGTGGACGTATTGAGGAGAGCAGGAATAAAGGTTGTAACAGCAGGTGTAACAGGAGAAAGGGTAGTGTCGAGCCATAATGTTGAGATCAAGGCTGATGTGCTTCTTTCTGAAGTGAAGGAAGATGATTGGAATCTAGTATTCTGTCCTGGGGGGATGCCTGGAGCAACAAACCTGGCTTCTTCCAGTTTGGTCAACTCGCTCATCCTAAGCGCCTACAATAAAGGAAGAGTTGTTTCTGCCATCTGTGCTTCTCCTGCAGTAGTATTCGGCCCATTGGGGATAATCAAGAGTGGAAAGGCTACTTGTTATCCTGGATGTGAAGAGTTTGCTCCTGGAATAGATTTTGTTTCTGATGGTGTAGTGGTGGACGGAAACGTTGTTACAGGTAAAAGTGCAGGTTGGGCCTTTGATCTTGGCCTCAAGCTGATTTCTCTTCTTCTTGGAGATGATAAGGCTGAGAAGGTTAGGGCTTCCATATACTATAAAGATTGAAATATAGATAATGTGGTTTGAAACGGGGTGCTGATATGGCACCCCTAAATCTTTAATACACTAGTTTTTTGCAGGAATACTAATAGTTCCATCGGTGTTAAAAGTTTTGGATTCACCGTTAATATATACACTACTCAATGCTCCAGAAACAGTACTATTTGTGCTCTTGGAAATATTTATTGACCCAACCTTGCAACCATCAATATGTATTCCATAATTTCCTGTTGATGAGACTTCTGAATTACCAGAAATAATAATTGTAATAGAACCATTGAAGTTTTTGATATAAATACCACAACCATTTTCGGATGTCTTGGAAGAACTTATTTTTGCTTTATTATCAATTTTGATGATAATACTTCCTGTTTTTTTATATCCATTAATGTAGATTCCATATGCATCCAACGAATTATCACCTTGTGCATTAATATACGCATTATCGACATTGATTGAGATATTCATTTTTTCAGAAGAGCTGTCACTAGTCGTTGAAGGGTCTGTTCCAATACCAATTACAGAATCTTCAATCTGAATTAGTTTTTCTCCATTGCTGTATGTTGAATTGCCACCTATTAAGCTTACTGCTCCTCCTAATGGTGAAAACTCTATAGCTGGATGTCTTATCTGTCCATTTTGTATTTTCGCAGAAGCTGAGCATCCTTTTATGTTAAGTTGCCCCTGTGTTTCATTTGTGCCAATCTTTAAAGTTCCTCCATTAAGTCTAAAGTTTGTCTGGAATTGTGATTTTATTTTTGAATCTGAACACCCATACATGGTCTGGGTTCCAGCCTTGGAGTTGATAAGTGATAAGGATGTAGAATCGTTCAAAACAAAATATGTTCTTCCTTCCTTTTCTGAATTGTTTCCAAAGTTGGTATTTACTACATTCACACCATTTGTATCGATTGTAATATCTGTGTTGTTTTCAAGAGTTTTTACAAAAGTATCATTGGAGGGATACAAATAATAAGTAGAAGAATTGTTTGAATTATCTATCTGGTAGATTGTGTTATCAGTAAACTGAGAATTTAAAAAATCTCTAATGTCTGTTGATTTGTTGGAACTATCCGTTCCTGTACTACCTGGTTTTACGATAACAACATTGCTGTTGGAAGAAGGGACATAGTAATGGTTACATACACCCTCTATCAGAGTAGTCAATGCAGGTCTGACCACAAAGCCGACAGTATCAACAGATATTACACCAGTTACGCGGGATATTGTGCCTGTTACCGTAAATACTGCAAAATATATACCTGGATCGACATTATCCAAGGTTCCAGAAAAATATAGCCATTATTTGTTAAAGCAACAGAAGAATATACCTTATTCAACGAACCGTTATAACTGTAGATATCCAGTGATATAGGATTCTCAGATAAGGCAGTGGCAGGAAGCTCGGTTAATGAGTATTTGATATTAATGCTCCCTTTTTCTTCACTACTTGTAGTTTGGATAGATACAGCGATATTTGAAGTATTTAAATTGATGTATGTGATACCTGTTGTTCCAGTTATTTCAGAAGAGATATCTGTTGGAGAATAAATAGAACCAACATTCTCTGCTTTGAAAATCACTTCAATCTCCCACAGCCCTTGGCTGACAAGGATTCCATTGCTATCAAGAAGGCGATATCCATTTTCATTAGACATGTCGCCATATGAATTACCTGTACCTTTGTAAATAGATCTATAGTATATATTATAGTCATTTAGTGAATCTGTGATAATTTTAGCAGTAAGATCTCTAGTTTGATATTCGGTGGATATCCCGACTCTACATAGCTCTATTGTCTCCGGAGAACAAGAGGAGATCAAAATGAGGACAAAAAGCGTCAGTATAATAGCTGTCGCTCTTCTGAATTCTTTAAAAATAGACATCCCCAAGTTTTTCATCGGAGAAAGCATATTCAATCATCTATAACACAATGATAACAAATCGATATTATTTACGTATCTAATTCTTATATTTACATGAAATTAAATTTAAATTGTTACTAAAAATTATCTAAATAATCTATTATTTGGTATATATTCGAATGAATAGTGAAATATGCCATAAATAAAAGTCTAATAAACAAGTGAAAAATATAGGGATTTGTTACTAAGATAACAAAAGTAATCAAAAATTTACACTTTCATGGGCCAAAAGTAGAACTAATAATTTTTTTCATATAAAGTTTCAAAGCTTTTTGCAAAAGGAGAAGTTATGGAAAACTTTGGTATCTGGGGGCTTGTACCACCAGTTTTAACAATTACTCTGGCTTTTATCACAAAAGATGTAGTCATATCCCTATTCATCGGGATCATTTCAGGAGCACTGATAGTTGCAGGAGGTAATCCTGTTGTAGCTCTTCTTAGATTTACGGATCTGCTGGCAGATGTTCTTACAGATGGATGGAATATCAGAATATTCCTCTTCTGTGCTCTTTTGGGAGGACTGGTCGGGATCCTCAGTAAGACAGGAAGTGCAGAAGCTTTCGGTAGATGGGCTAAAAAGAAGATAAACGATCCTAAGTCAAGCCTTCTTCTTGCTTGGGTATGTGGTATCATCATTTTTATTGACGACTATTTCAATTCCCTTGCAGTAGGAACTGTTATGAGACCTATTGCTGATAAAAACAAGATATCAAGAGCAAAGCTTGCTTGGGTTTTGGATTCTACGGCAGCTCCTGTATGTATCTTGGTTCCAATCTCATCCTGGGTCATTACGGTCATAAGTATCTTGAAGGGAAGCGAGGGCTTTGAGTCCTTCGGTATTACAGAGTTCTCATTCTTTTTGAAGGCTGTTCCATATAATATCTACGCAATCCTTACTCTGATAATGGTAGTTACCATAATTCTTACTGGTCGTGATTATGGTCCTATGAAGAAGAGCCAGCAGTTGGCTGATGAAGGCATTTTGTTCAATGCAAAATATGGCGAGGCCCCAGGTGAGATGAAAGGTGAGGAGAAGACAGATAATGGCAGAGCCAAGATGATCGATATGCTTCTACCTATCATCGTTCTTATCGCTTCAGCTCTTTTTATGTTCCCATTTGTTACATGGATGCTTGCTGTTGATGGCGAATCCATCACTTCCATTGCACAGGCTGCCGGAAGCATGACACTGGGCGATGCCTTCAACAACACAGATGCCTCCATGGCTCTTTGGTATGCAGTCATCATTACAGTAATCTTTACGTACATCTATTACCTCTGCAGAAGACTTATGAACATAAGAGAGGCATCAGATGCTTTGATGAATGGTATAAAGTCAATGGTTCCAGCTCTTGTGATTCTTGTTATGGCATGGTCCATTGGAACCATCATCAAGTCAAGCCCGGAGGATGGAGGACTAGGATTGGCTTCATATCTATCCGAAGTAGTTGTGGGAGGAGGCTTCCCATTGGCTCTTGTTCCTGCAATTGTATTTGTCCTCTCCGCCCTTATTGCCTTTGCAACCGGCACAAGCTGGGGAACCTTTGCCATTATGATTCCTATCGTCATGCCTATTGCTGTAGGCTTGGCATCAAGTAAGGGCCTGGATCCTTCAGCTTGCCTCAATGCAACACTAATCTCCATTAGTGCTGTTCTTGGCGGTGCTGTATTCGGAGACCATGCTTCTCCTATTTCAGATACCACAATCCTCTCCTCCACAGGAGCTGGATGTCCACATCTCGAGCATGTGGCCACACAGCTTCCTTATGTCTTTACAATAGCTGTATGTTCTTTCTTCGGCTTCTTGGTGGGAGGCTTGTTCCTTTCAGTTGTAGCCGCTTGGATAACAGCGCTGGCATTATTTGCAGCTGCAATGATTGTTATTCCAAAGATCTGGAAATAAGAAAGACATCAAAAATGATTCCATAAACCATAGGGCGTATAACTCTATGGTTTTTTCTTCATATCCTTATCCCTTTATTTGGAAGTCAGATAAGCTACAGAAGTGCCATACTGTAGAGAAAGACAAAGTGGACTAACAAGTTTATGAATCAAAAAAATAGTAAGGGATTGTAGCCTATACTTGGAAATAGTTCTTTATAGGTATTTCTCTATATCAGCCAAGAAGCCCTCCAATAAACGGCGGTTCACGTCTAGGGCTACTTTGATCTCTCCTTTCCTGGAAAGCAGACGCTTGTCATCTATAATGACCCTACCTCTATCGATGCCCTCTGTCTCTACAGTAAGAGGGAAGGGTAGAAAGGTGAAATATTCAGGATGGAGAACTGTAATTACAGCAGAAGGATCATGGACATAGGTTTCATCCATGCCAAGAGTGTTATCAAGGTAATAATCAAGTAGTGAGCCCAATGTTAGACCAAGCTCGCTTCCTTTTTCCTTCCACTTTTCTGCATCTTTTCTATAGAGCCTTGTCCTTTCTGTTACATCCAAGCCTATCATTGTAATATCCAAGCCGCTTTCAAGGACTGTCTTTGCAGACTCAGGGTCTTTATAGATATTTGCTTCTGCAAAGTGGTTGACGTTTCCTCTGACAGTCAGTGCCCCTCCCATAAACACAATCTTTCCTTTCCACTTGGAGAGGGAAGGTTCATCAATAAGGATGGAAGCAAGATTTGTCATGGGCCCTGTTGTGACGATTGTTATGTCTTCCCTCTCTTTCATAAGGGAAGTGAGGAAAGCTTTTGCAGAAATGGGCTCGGGTTTTCGTGGGCTCTCCTTGAGTTTAATATCTCCGCTACCATATTTTCCATGGATTTTTCTTCCTGCCTCACGGGGAGTATAGGGAGAAGAGGAAAGAAGAGATCGGTTTCTTCCTATATATACAGGTACATCTTCTCTATGGAGAAGACTAAGAAGAGACAAGGTGTTGTACGCGCTTTCCTCCACTGTTACGTTTCCGTATGTGCAAGTCACTCCAAGAAGGTTTATGCCTTTATCTTTTGCAGCTATGGAAAGGGCTATGGCATCATCGATACCTGTATCAAGATCAAGAACTAGGTCAACCATGGAATAATAGTATTGTAAGAAGAATAAAATAGGAATCTGATTGTAATGAAAAAATCAATTCTCTATAATTCACACAAAAGAGGAATACATATGCATCAGTTCCCAGATGGTTATAGACCATTACTTAATCAGCACGACACGGAAAAGGCCATTAAGGCCGCAAAAGACTTGTTCGAAAAAGAACTTGCAGGAGCTCTCAGACTCAGCAGAGTCACATCTCCATTGTTTGTAGAGTCAGGCAGTGGTATCAACGATGACCTGAATGGTATCGAAAGACCTGTATCTTTTCCTGTAAAGAATATGGGTGAAAAGAGAATGGAGATTGTCCAGTCTCTGGCAAAATGGAAGAGAATGGCTCTTGCAGATCTATCTTTTAAACCAGGTTTCGGCTTATATACAGATATGAATGCCATTAGACCGGATGATGACATCGATGCCATCCACTCAATCTATGTAGACCAGTGGGATTGGGAGAAGGTAATGGAGGAAGGAGAAAGGAATCTTGCTTTCCTAAAGAAGACTGTAACTACAATCTACGGTGCAATAAAGCGCACGGCCTTTAATCTATCTGAGCTTTATCCTGTTCTTGATGATTATCTCCCTGAAGATATTACATTTGTGCATACAGAAGAAGCTGCACAGATGTGGCCTGAAAAGACTCCTGACGAAAGGGAGTATGAACTGGCAAAGAAGTATGGAGCAGTTTTCTTGATTGGTATCGGATATGGTAATCCTCCTCATTCAGGACGTGCTCCAGACTATGATGACTGGTCGACTCCGACACCTGAGGGGTACCATGGTCTCAATGGTGACATTATTGTTTGGGATAAGGTCAGGGAGAAGAACCTGGAACTTTCAAGTATGGGTATCAGAGTAGATAGAGAGACACTTCTGAGGCAGCTGGAAATCAGAAACTGTGAAGAAAGAAAGGATCTCTATTGGCATAAGAGACTCCTTAACGGAGACTTCCCCCAGACCATCGGAGGTGGTATCGGGCAATCAAGACTCTGTATGTTCCTTCTCCACAAAGCCCACATAGGCGAAGTCCAGGCTTCTGTATGGCCTGAAGAAGCCCACTTGGAGGCGATGAAGGTAGGGACACATCTATATTGACGACAGCTGGTTTTTATCAGAAAACAAGAATACAGCCCGTTTTCACGGGCTGTTGCTTACGTCTTTTTTATGATTGCTTTATAGAATTCGATGCCTTTAGGCAAAGATGAAACAAATATGTTTTCATCTTTGGCATGTATAGATCCAAGCTGCTGGGAGTCGATATATAAAGGTGCGAATCTAATGGCGTTGTCTGTAACAGGAGCGTAATAGTAGGCGTCTGTTCCACCTGTCATTACATATGGCGATGGAATTACTCCAGGGTATATTTCCTTTACAGTTTCCTCTACAGTCTTGAAGGCCTTTCCATTGTGGTCCACAGGAGTCTGGGGCTCATGGCAGTTTATATACTCGGCTTCAAGGTTGTATTTATCCAAATATGGCTGGAGAATCTTCTTTGTTTCATCGATTCCCTGATGGATGATGAATCTTGTATTGATGTTCACCCATGCGCTTTCAGGTATTACGTTTCTTGCACTTGACCCTGAATACATGGTCCAGGCCATAGTGGTCCTAAGCATGGCGGCACCCTTGGCACTTACTGCAGGCAATACTTTCTTTAGTATTGGAGAGAGAAGCTTGGCGTGTCTCATGGCAAAGCCCAGGACTCCTTTTGCCTGAGGACCAAGGCGCTTGAACATCTCAAGGACTGTTGAAGTAAACTCAAGTTTGTTCGGGTTCTTGGTTTCAATGTCGTTGATGAAAGCAGAAAGACGAGCAATCGGAGTATTCTTCTCGGGTGCAGAAGCGTGGCCTCCTGTGGAGCGGGCGATGACCTTTATGTTGCCTGTTCCTTTCTCCATGGTTCCAATCATGGCATATCGGCCCTTTACACCGGCCATGGGCTCATCTACAATCATGCCGCCTTCGTCCATCAGGAATTGCAGCCTTACATTATGCTCCTTCAGCCATTCGACTGTCTTTGGAGCCCCTGAGCCTGCAACTTCTTCAGTTGAAGAGGATGCGATATAAACATCTCCTTCCGGAGTATAACCTTCCTCCATCAATTCTTCGATGCTCTGGAAGATACACATCAATGAGCCTTTAGTATCTACTGTACCACGTCCCCAGACCCTGTCTTCCTTGATCTCTCCTGAGAATGGAGGATATTTCCATTCTCCTTCAGCAGGAACTACATCCTGATGAGACATAAGGAGAATAGGTTCAGCCTTTCCTTTTCCGCACCATTTTATGAGGATGGAAGAGTCGATGTAGTGTACTTCTCCCTTTGAGAATACCAAAGGAAAGAGTTCTTCCAAAAGAGTGTGGAATTTATCGAACTTATCAGTATTGGGAACATCAGGAACACTGATGGTTTCACACTGAATCATTTTTGAGAGTTTTTCTGCATAGATCATTTGATCTTTCATTTTTCTTCTTTCTCCTCCAATAATCCTTTCTTATATAGCAGGAAGGCAATACCGATTGCCATTGCCCCGACTACTATCATCATTACTGTAGTCTGCTTGACAAGAGATGGTATCAAAATACAAAGCAGTGTCATAAGAATCAAAGGAACTGCAGTTATTTTCCAGCTCTTTGTAAAGTACTGGGCTGCCAGGGCACCGAATAGGGCTGGCAACAAGTTGTCGAATGCAGGCTTCAATGTGGGATTCTGAAGAATAGGGGTAAGTGGAATCAACAAAAGAACCCCGATAAATATGACAAGCATCGTCACCAGTGATGACACTGCGACGCTGAGGGTCGTAATTATTCCATCCTCTGGTGTTCCTGCTTCGGTTCCTGCAATCTCTCTTGCGTTATAGGCACAAGGAAGCTTCATGTTGATGATGTTTCCGGTAATGAAAGAGAGATAGGATGCCCCTGCACCAAGAATTGGGACATAAACCAAAAACTCGACTACACAAATCGGAAGATAAGTGAGGCTAAGTCTCAGAACACCGGACACATATCCTTTCCACTCAATATGAGCCCCAAGTATAAGGGAGAAAATGAATGGAATGGAGAAGAGGAGGGCGATACCTATGGCATTCATGATCCTTCCATCCCTATGTAGGGATTTTTCATATTCAGAATAATCAAAGCTTTCCATATCCATCCTCCTTAAAGTGAGACTATGACACTTGCGGCCATGGCTACAAGCATTGAAAGAGCCAAGGCGAAGTTGTCAAGCCATTTGACATTTTTCTTATCTGACAGGAACTCACATACCTTCATTACTATTGCAGCTACAACGGCAGTGAAGAGAGGAACCCAGGTTCCCCTTACAGCCTGGGCTGTATATGCACCTATGAATGTGCCGCAGAAACCTATGAACATTGCAACCATTGCCCAATCTGCAAAGCTCTTCTTTCCTGTTCCGCTTCCCTTTGAAAGCATTTTCTGACACTTGGTCGAGTATTTTTTGCAGAAGAAGATGGTGCTTATGATCCCCCAACAGATACCTGTGGTCATGACTGCGATTATGGTGACCAAGTTGCTTGGAGTAAGGACTGAAGTATCCAAGGTGACTCCCATGGCCTGAGAAGCGGATTCAGCTGCAATCGCTTCATAGGAAAGGTTCCCCACTACACTAAGTCTAAGCCAGGCGGTAGGAACCCCAAGGGATCCTGAGAGGGCTATGACTCCCAATAGAATGGAAACTGCTGGAAGCACAGTAAAGAAGGCAGAAGAAGTGATAGCCTTCTTCAATATTTCTTTATCCATTCCTATTTTGATTCCAGCTTTGTATGAACGGACAATGAACCATAGACATCCGCAGGCTACAAACAGCAGTACAGCTCCCACCACAAAATAGAGTGGCGTTGAATTTACTTTAGCAAGGTATTCCATAGAAATCTCCTTGCCTTTTGATTATATAGACAAATTGCAAGTTTTGGAAAACAAAGAGAATCAAATCAATTCAATTTCCTTTAATTGTTATCAATAAAACAAAAAGTCAGGATCGATATTAATAAAATAACATATAACATTTTATAGAAATACATTCGTGTTATATTGCCGTTTATTGAACCGTGCCGGTGGAAGGCTGCACTTGGGTGAGTGAATCTCGGTTTCAGACTTCATGCCTCAGCCTTAAGGAAAACATCATCGACAAAATGCTTCTTTAGGGACTTCTGAATCATTCACTTAGAGACGTGGGACTCAAGCCTGGGTAATCCAGGTATAAAAAAAGTCAGAACCATATGGATTCTGACTTATAGCAAGGACAGGACTCGGACCTGTGACCGACCGGATATGAGCCGGTTGCTCTACCAACTGAGCTACCTTGCCGCAACA
This sequence comes from Spirochaetales bacterium, assembly GCA_022785155.1. Taxonomy (GTDB): domain Bacteria; phylum Spirochaetota; class Spirochaetia; order Sphaerochaetales; family Sphaerochaetaceae; genus Ornithospirochaeta. The sequence goes on along the minus strand of JALFRH010000206.1, from coordinate 2,552 downwards.
AGAAGACTATAAACAAAAGAAAAGGGGATAGTCAATAGAGATTATAAAAAAACTTAGTAGGTCTTGAAACATAATAAAGATTGTGACTGCTTGTCGGATGGTTGTGTAGACAGTAGGGGATTCAGGCAATATAATTTGTAAGGATATTGAGGATCATTAATGGAAAGAAAACAGGAAGATACAATAGATTTGTTGAAATTGTGCAAAGTGCTTTTAAATAAGGCTTGGCTTTTGATAATAGTGGCCCTTTTGTTTGCAATAGTATCCTTCGTGGTTACAAAAAATATGATAAAACCGGAATACCAGGCCACAAGTAAGCTGTATGTATTCAATAAATCCGATGTAGGTACATCTGGAGCTGTATCTTCATCAGATATTTCCACATCGAAGATTCTGGTCAATACCTATATTGTCGTATTGCAGTCGGATTCCGTATTGGGACAGGTAGTGGATACGATTTCGGAGTATCAGGGAAAAGAAGGCTTTGAATACCTTGGAACAGAGCCTTATACGACAGGACAGCTGAGGCAAATGATAAGTGCCGGTTCAATCAACAGCACGGAGTCTTTCTCTGTAACAGTCACAGCCCACGATCCTTACCAGGCGAAGTTTATCAATGACGCTATCCTTTACTTCCTTCCTGATGAGATCATTAGAGTTGTAAAGGCCGGTGCCGTAGAAATCATAGATAAGGCCAGCATTCCTACAAAACCAAGTTCACCTTCAATTATGAAGAACACTGTGCTCGGTGGTTTTGTCGGTGGTGTTTTGACAGCCGCAATAATAGTTGTAATGTCTCTTTTTGATAACCTCGTCCACACAGAGGAAGATTTACAGAGCGAATTTCCTGACATTAATGTAATAGGCATCATCCCTGATTATAAATCTGATACTCGTAAATATGGGACGAATAAGTCCTTTGCAAATAAAGATGTACCCTCAAAGCCTAAAAAGAATACAAAAAATAGTATTGGTTTGGATGACGATGATTTCGAGAATGAGGAGTAATGTATGAAGAGTGTACATAACGGTATAAACCTTATTGACGATAAGACACCTTTCCATGTAAAGGAAGCGTATAGACTACTTAGAGCCAACGTTCAATTCCTTTCTCCCCACGATGGATGCAAAGTCATCTGTGTTTCCAGTAGCATCGCCCACGAAGGAAAGAGCAGTGTCGCCTTTAATCTTTCCTCCCTTTTGTCTGGTGAAAATACAAAGGTCCTTTTATTGGATGCTGATTTGAGAGCTTCTTATCTACAGGAGAACCTGGGGCTCAAGGGAAAACAGGGCTTATCTGATATACTTGCAGGAAAGACGGGATGTAAGGATTATTCCAGCCTGATAAGAAAAAAGGAAGGGTATCCATATCTGGATATCATTGTTTCCGGTAAGTATCCACCAAACCCATCGGAGCTTCTTGCTTCAGATAGAATGGCGGAATTACTTGAAGAGTGCAAGAAACACTACGATTACATAATCATTGACGGCACCCCGTTATGTATCGTTTCTGATGCTCTTGTCCTCTCTCCTCATATCGATGGCTTTATCCTTGTGGCCATGGCTGAAACAAGCAGCAAGAGAATGATCAGGAATGCCGTGTCAATGATCAGGAAGATCAATGGAAAGGTTCTTGGCTTTGTCCTGACAAAAAAGAGAGTCAGTGGTAGAGAGAAGTACTTGTATGGTGGATACAGCATTAACTACTGAAGATGACAGGTTATTGAAAATGGCTCCGGTTGGAGCCATTTCCTTTGGTATGGATACAATCACTTAAGGGTGAATGTCATGACTACAGGCTGATGGTCAGATTCCACGTAACCTGTATGGTATATGTCAGCCATGGCTTCCACATTGTCCGAGACGATGAATCCATCTATGATTGTGGAGTAGTTTATGCCTTCTTTATATGGGGAATCAGCACTTCTGCATGTGGATTCTTCAAATCCGTTTTCAGGTTTTACAATAGAGAAGTGGTCGGGAAGATCGCTGTCGTCTATGACATAAGCCCATACAGGAATCAGCTGTTCCGTAGGGAAGGCTTCCTTATATTCTATGCCTAATACATGGTTGAAGTCTCCGCCTACAATAACCCAGTTGCCTTTTTTGTATTCTTCTTCCATAAAGGAGAACAGCATCTCCATCTGCTGGGCCCTTATGATTCCTCCTTCATCATATGCTGAAGCATGGCTGTTGACCAGGACCAAGGTCTTTCCACCTTCCACAGGAATCCTTTCAACTGTAAAACATCTATCAAGATCAAAGAGCTTTGAAAGATCGGAGGCGATAGGATAACTTCTTCTCACTGCAAAATCGGTTTTGAACCTGGAAAGGGTAAGGATACCCGAGTTTACAACGCCTATGGGGTCCAGCACCGGTAGATTGAGCCAAGGGGAGTGGAAGTTGGAACTATAGGTGCCACCCATAAATGGGAAGGTCTCTTCAAAGTATGAGGCCATATCTATATGGTAGCTTCTTGTTGAATCTGTATCCACTTCCTGGAGCAGAATGAAGTCAGGTCTGATATCCCTTAGAACTGCAGCCTGGGTCTC
>JALFRH010000198.1 GCA_022785155.1 Spirochaetales bacterium | reverse complement strand
CCAATGCAATGATGAATGTGAGAATATCTGAAAGGGGCATGGAATAGAGCACCCCGTTCAGGCCGAAGAAGACTGGCAGCAAGAGGGCGAAGCCTACGCCGAAGACAATCTCCCTTACCATTGAAAGGAAAGTCGATGCCGCAGCCTTTCCCATGGCCTGAAGGAAAATGAAGCAGGCTTTGTTTATGCAGGCGAATATTATCATACAGAGATATACTCTGAAGGCTTTGACTGCAAACTCTGTATAATATACGCTTTCGTTTGCTGCTCCGAAGATGGCAATAAGCTGGCGTGGCAGGAGTTCGACTATCAGAAGTGATACTGCTCCTACAATAGCCTCTGCAGCAAGGAGTCTGGAGAAGAGCTCCTTCACCCTGTCCTTTCTGCCTGCTCCCATATTGTACCCCACAATTGGTATGCAGCCTGCAGCCATACCTACTACTATGGATATGACGATCTGGAAGAATTTCATGACTATTCCTACTACAGCCATCGGTATCTGGGCATACTGCTCTTGTCCGAAGATCTTATCCAAGGATCCATATTTTCTGACCATATTGTTGATGGCTGCCATGGCTGCCACCAGTGAGATTTGGGAAAGGAAGCTTGTAATGCCCAAAACCAGAGTTCTTGAACAAGTGCCCTTTGAAAGGATGAAGTCCTTCTTTCCCGGTTTCACCAACTTCATGTGGAGGATATACCAAATGGCAAGAATGGCAGTGAGAATCTGTCCCATTACTGTAGCCACTGCTGCACCCATCATTCCCCAACGGAATATGAAAATAAAAATTGGGTCCAGGATTATATTGAGGATGGCTCCAGAGAGTGTAGATACCATGGCAAAGCGGGGGCTGCCGTCAGAACGGATCACTGGATTCAGACATTGTCCGAACATGTAGAAGGGAATACCCAGTGTAATGTAGAAGAAATACTCTTCTGACTGTCTGAATGTCTCTGCATTCACCCTTCCCCCGAAGGAGGTGAGGATAGGGGAACTGGAAATCAGGTAGATTGCAGTAAGAAGGATACTGCTAAGAAGTACCATGACAATGGAGTTTCCTACACTCTTTTTTGCTGCAGCCGAGTCATTCTTTCCAAGATTAAGGCTTACATAAGCGCAGCAACCGTCACCGATCATGACTGCAATGGCCAGGGCTATGACAGTAAGGGGGAATACAACTGTATTGGCTGCATTGCCATATGAACCAAGATAGGAAGCGTTGGCTATGAAAATCTGGTCGACAATGTTGTAGAGTGCCGCAACAAGAAGTGAAATTATGCAGGGTAGTGCATATTGTCTCATCAGCTTTGGTATCTCAGTCATTTCAAGATATCTGTCTGTCTTTTCGTTCATTTATCTCTCTCCTCTCATAAAGAAATATGGCCCATAAAGCCGGATTTACGCTTATGAGCCACACACTTTCTTTATTGAATAATTATTTCTAATCCTATATCTCCAAGGGATAGTTATGTTTTGTTTTGGAGTTTTGTTTCTTACTCTTTTAACATATCTCTATAAAGAAAAACCATGTTTGTCTTTCTTCTCATTCTTCTCCTCCCAAGACTCTTTCCCTTCCGGAAAAAGAAAAACGGGCAGCAGAAACTGGACTTACGCTTTTCCTGCTACTCGTTAGTTCCCAATTATTTTGATTTCGGGCCTAAAAGTCAAGGAAAGGGAGGATGATGGCATTCATGGGAAGATGGGATAAATAAGCGTTATCTTTTTATATCCTCATCTCTCAGCGGAAGAAACTACATGACATATGTAATGACAGGCGAGGTATGCCTCAACGAGGGGCAGAGCTGGGAGGCTTTGATGTTTGCAGCCAAGGAGAAGGTGAAGAACTTGGTTCTCCTTATTGACTACAACAAAGTCCAGCTTGACGGAACGGAAGACGAGATCATGCCTCTTGAGCCATTGAAGGAGAATCTTGAATCTTTCGGATGGTTGGTGAATGATGCCAAGTATGATGGAAACAATACAGAGGATATTCTTGCTTTCTTCCAATGAATCGATTCGACTCCAAATGTACCCAAGTGCGTAATATACGACACAGTGAAGAGTAAGGGAGTGGATTTCTCAGAAGGAAAGAATACTTGGCATGGCGCCGTCATCGACGATGAGCATTATGAAATCGGAATTGCCCAGCTTAGAGCTGACAAGGAAGCAAAGGAGGCAAGACTATGAGCATGGCAATGAGAGAAGCTTTTGGAAAGCACTTGGCTGAAATCGGAAAAGACCTTCCTGAAATGATCGTCCTGGATGCCGATTTATCCTCTTCTACAAAGAGTGCCATCTTCGGCAAGGCCTTCCCTGAGAGATTCTTCAACGTTGGAGTTGCAGAAGGCAACTTGGCGGGAGTCGCTGCAGGTCTCGCAACATGTGGATATCATCCTGTAATCACCGCTTTTGCAATCTTTCTTTCCTTGAAGAGTACCGACCAGATCAGAAACGATATGTGCTACAACTCTCTTCCTTGCGTCATTGCAGGTGCCTACGGTGGTCTCTCGGACTCCTTCGATGGAGCAAGCCATCAGGCAATCGAGGATATTGCAATCTTCAGAACCATTCCGAACATGGAAGTGATTGTTCCTTCAGATGCTCGTCAGGCAGAGCTTGCCCTTGACTATGCCCTTACAAGAGAGAATCCTGTTTATATCAGGTTGAACAGAAATGCAATGCCTGACATCGATACCGATAAGGATGAGTTCATGGCAGGAAGAGCCATCAAGATGAGGGAAGGTAAGGATATTACTATTGCCGCCAACGGCATTACAGCTTCCTACGCCATGAAGGCTGCCGAAGCTCTCAGCCAGGAAGGAATTGAAGCTGAAGTATTCTCTGTTCCTTTCGTCAAGCCTCTGGATGCCGAGACTCTTTTTGCTTCTGCAGAGAGAACAGGTAGACTTCTTACTGTAGAGGAACACCTCCTTGCTGGAGGATTCGCCTCCGCTCTAGGTGAGGTTGCCTTTACAAGGGGCCTTAAGGCAAAGGTGGCGTCAATCGGTTTTGATGACAAGTTTGGTGAAACAGGTCCATACATCGACCTTTTGGCAAAGTATGGAATCAGCAGTGAAAATATTATTGAGAAGGCAAAGGCCCTCATCAAATAATTGATAGGAGTAAAAATATGGATAATTTCAAGAAAGCCTATGATCTTCTGAAGGCATGGAAGGGTGACAGCTATATCTGCGGACTTGGCTGCCTTGAGGAAATTGGAAATGTTGCAAAGAAATATGCAGGAGAAGATGGATCTGTTCTGGTTGTTTCCAATACAACATATATGAAGCCTGTTGCGGACAGAGTCGTTGCAGCTATTGAAAAAGCTGGTGTAAAGATTGCAGGAGGAACAATATGTCCAAATGCCAAGCCCAATGCACCAAGGGAAGATGTATATAGAATCACAACATATGTACTCCAGCATAAGCCATCTGCAATTGTTGCAATCGGTGGTGGTTCAACCATCGATGCATGTAAGGCCGCTTCAGTCCTTGCAACTCTCGGTGGATGCGTAACCCCTGAAATCGACCACTACTTCGGCACAGGAAAAGTATCTGAAGCTCTCGAAAAAACAGGAAAGAACCTTGTTCCAGTACTTGCAGTGGAGACATCGGCTTCTTCAGGCGCCCACCTTACAAAGTATTCCAACATCACAGACCCAGTGGTAGGACAGAAGAAACTTATCGTCGACATGGCTGTAGTTCCTGCTTTCTCCCTCTTCGATTATGAAGTTACATGTTCAATGCCTGTAAAAGTCACAATCGACGGTGCTTTGGATGCGATTGCACACACTTTCGAAGTATTCTGCGGAGCTAAGGGCGATGCTTACGATAGAGCCAAGGATCTCTGTGAAACAGCAATCTCATTGGTTGTAGATTGGGCAGGAAAGATCATCGCAGATCCAAAGAATACAAAGGCCAGAGAGGCTATCGGTCTTGCAACAGACCTTGGCGGATATGCAATCATGGTCGGCGGGACAAGTGGAGCACACCTCACATCCTTCTCTCTTGTGGATATCGTAGGCCATGGAACGGCTTGTGGAATCATGAACCCTTACTATGCTGTATTCTACTCAAAGGCAATCCAGCCACAGTTGAAGACCATCGGTAAGATTTTCGCTTCCCGTGGCTTCGGAAGAAAGGATGTGGAGACACTTGAGGGAAGAGAGCTTGCCGAGGCTGTATCCTATGCAATGATCGAGTTCGCAAAGAGCATCAATGCTCCTACAAAGCTTACAGATATTCCTGGATATAAGCACGATGTCCACTTCGTAAGAGCCATCACAGCAGCAAAGGACCCGGACTTGAAGATGAAATTGCAGAATATGCCTGTCCCAATGACAGCAGATGATGTAGATCAGTACATGGCTCCAGTTCTTTTGGCAGCTGAGACAGGAGATCTTTCCGGTATTAAGGAGATGTAATCTTCTCCCAAAGGGCAAGAAGTGGGGCTTTCCCATTTTCTTGCCATTTTTTGGAACAAGTAAACCCCCAGCTCGGCTGGGGAGTCAGATAAAAGCTTTAGCTATACAGAAATAAAAAGGTTCTCCATAATGGAGGTGCGACCGCCAGTTGCACCGAGATTATAAAGGAGAACCTATGAGTGAAGATAGTCTAGCTCATACCAAATGGAATTGTAAATATCACATAGTTTTTGCCCCCAAGTACCGAAGACAAATAATCTACGGCAAGATAAGGGTGGAAGTAGGAAAGATACTAAGAGAACTCTGCGACCGTAAGGGAGTAGAGATAATCGAGGCGGAATGCTGTCCCGACCACATACACATGTTGGTTTCAATTCCGCCGAAGATTAGTGTATCGGCGTTCATGGGATATCTGAAAGGGAAGAGCAGCCTGATGATATTCGACAGGTTCGCAAACCTGAAGTATCGGTACGGCAACAGGCAATTCTGGTGCAGGGGATACTACGTGGATACGGTGGGCCGTAACAAGGAGGCGATAGAAAAGTACATTCAGAACCAGCTTGTTGAGGACAAGTTGTCCGAACAGCTGGTGATGAAGGAACTTTTCGACCCGTTTACGGGGGAGCCGACTAAGAAGGATTGAAAAGGAAAGGATCTGGACTAGAAATGATCCAGTGGCTATGACCACAAGCTGCTTTAGCAGCGGCCTGTGAAACTGGTGCAAAAGGCGGTTGCATTCGAGGCGCCATCAGCGCCTGCCGGTAACAGCGGGTTATTACCCGGTGTGCAAACCACCGGCTGAGCCGGTGGTACTGATTAGGAGTTAATCATGAAACTTGGAATAGTTGTTGCATCTGAAAATGCCCTTCCTTCAGCTTTTGCTGTATTCAGGGGCATAGAAAAGAGTGCAGAAATAATCCATAGACTTGGATATGACGGCATGGAACTGGCTCTGAAGGAAAGTGACGAGATCACCCACGATGAACTGAGGGCCATACTTAAGAAAAATCGTCTTGAAGTATCTGCAATATCTACAGGCCAGGTGTTTGCAGCCCGTGGTCTTATGTTTACAGATAGTGACAAGGAAAGAAGGGCTGAACTCTGGAAGAGTTTTACTGGCTTTGTAGATCTGGCCAGTGAGTTTGGAGGCCTCGTGAATGTAGGAAGAGTCAGGGGAAGCATCGGTAATAGGCCTAAGGAAGAAGCCGAAGGACTGTTTTTGGATCTCATGGGGCAGGTAGCCGATTATGCGGAAAAG
>JALFRH010000133.1 GCA_022785155.1 Spirochaetales bacterium | reverse complement strand
CCTATAACCACTACTTCGGCTGGTATGGTGGAGAAGTATCCATGAACGGTCCATGGTTCGATAACTTCCATAAGAAGTATCCTTCCAGGGCCATCGGCTGCAGTGAATATGGATGCGAAGCCTTGAACTGGCATACTTCACGCCCAACCCAAGGTGATTACACCGAAGAGTATCAGGCATATTACCATGAAGAGATGATCAAGCAGTTCTTTCCAAGGAAGTATCTATGGGCAACCTACGTATGGAATATGTTCGACTTCGGAGCTGATGCCAGAGGTGAAGGTGGAGAGAATGGCCAGAACCACAAGGGTCTGGTGACCATAGACAGGAAATACAAAAAAGACTCCTTCTATGCATATAAGGCCTGGCTCTCAGAAGAGAAGTTCATCCATATCGCTTCCAAAAGATATGTGGACAGGACAGAAGACATCACCAACGTCACAGTGTATTCAAACCTTCCTGAAATCACTTTGTTTTTGAATGGAGAGAAGTTTGAAACCAAGACTGCCGAAGACCACTTCTTCAAGTTCCAGGTTCCAAACAAAGGAAGGACTATAATTGAAGCTGTCTATGGTGATTACAGAGACAAGTCTGAAATCAACAAGGTGGACGTTTTCAATGAAAGCTATAGGCTGAAGGAAAAGGGCGCTGTCCTCAACTGGTTTGATATTACTGAAAGGGAGGGGTACTGCTCCCTCAATTCCAAGATCAGTGATATCCTGGGGACTATGAGGGGGAAGATTATCCTCTGCTTGTTGTTGATGAAGAAAACCAAGGGTATGAAGAAGAAGGGGGAAGGCAACAAGTCTTCGATGGTCAATAAAGACACCATGGCCATGATAGGCTCCTTCACAATCCTCAGGATCACTTCCATGGTCTCCATGTTGGGAATCGAATTTACCAAAGAAGAGCTTTTGAATCTCAATAAAAAGCTCAACAGAATAAAAATCAATACCAAATGATTCTTTGCCTACTTCGGTAGGCAAATCTTTTGGAACTTTTTCCGTTGATTTTTACTCCCAAGAGAGGGATAAATAAATGGGGAGATGGATTTGAAGAGAGAAAAAAGTCTTATTCCACTGTTGTTATGGCTCCTTTTCGAGGGAGTTGCAGTCATCCTTTGGAAGACGAAGGACAATATATTCTATCTCTTCAATTTCTCTTATATAGGAACAGCCTTGGCTTTTGGCCTCTTTCTATTTCAAAGGGACTACAAACACTCTAGACGCATTGTCCAACTATTGGTAGGTTCATATATGCTTATATACTTGGGCCTGATATCTGGTGAGAATATGCAGCTGGAAGGTTTCTGGTATTACCTGTTTACAGGGGTCTTTGAAGCCGCCACCATCCATTATGCAGTCGCCAAGATATTCGGCCCTCTGATCTTTGGCCGTGGTTGGTGTGGATATGCCTGCTGGACTGCAATGGTCTTGGACTTTCTTCCATACAAGACTCCAAGGAATGGGAGAAGAAAGAAGCTTGAAAAGATAAGGTACTTCACCTTTATCCTTTCCCTTGTCTTCGTATCTTCTCTCTTCCTGCTTGGTGTCGGAAACCTGGAAAGGATAATGTTCTGGAGTTTTCTCGTAGGGAACATATTATATTACACAGTCGGCATAGCTCTAGCCTTTGGTCTCAAAGACAACAGGGCCTTCTGTAAGTATATTTGTCCTATTACTGTGTTTTTAAAACCATCCTCATATTTCTCTTTGCTAAGAATAAAGTGCAATAAAGATAAGTGCATATCCTGTGGTAAGTGCAGAAGGGTTTGTCCCATGGACGTGGATGTCACCGACAACTCCAGAAAAAGAGTAAATGGAACAGAGTGCATCCTCTGTATGGAGTGTGTCAAAAACTGCCCCAAGGATGCATTGTAGTCAGAAGAAAATAGGGGAGAAGATATGTGGACCTGTCCAAAATGCAGAAGAGAATTCAAGAGAATCAATCAAGGGCATTACTGTGGAAAGGCTCCAGAAAGTGTAGATGAATATATTGCTCTCCAGGAAGAGGAGGCCAGGCCTCATCTAAGACTATTGAGGGATATAATCCTTGGTTCCGCATCTGGAATAAAGGAAAAGATACTGTGGAGTATGCCTACATACTCTCTTTCTGGCTGTTCTCTTTCTTTTGCAGCCTGCAAGGAATATGTGAGCCTATATATTGGAAGTGAAATACTACGGATCTACGAAAAAGAGTTGGAAGGTTTTCAAATAAAGAAAGATGCTTTGTATCTCTCATATAACAGAGAAATTCCAGCCTCTACGATAAAAGCCATCTCCAGTAGAGTCATTTCCTGTATTGAAGAGATTACATAGGATTACCCTTACTTTCCGATAAACAAATCCACTCTATAAAGTTGAAGACGAAGCCATACCAATAAGAAAGGGACCAAACCTAAGTTGAAGCCCTCAAAGTAAAAGCCTATATAATACAGAATTGACTCAGGATAAATCATATTTTAAACTCGAAACAAAGTAGATATTGTCTGTTTTTTATTGTTCTATTTGCTTTTAGGTTATTCCAGGAGGTGTTAGTTTGCCGATCCAAAAGAAACCAATAACAAAGCTGGAGCTGGCTGTAATATCCAGTTTATCTGAAAGCTATACCCTTTTGCCTTTCATGATTTTCTCTTCCCTCTTGGCTGCAGAAGCTTCCACTGTAAACTTCTTTGTTCCTGTAGTCATACTCTATTCCATAGAAAGGGCATGCATCATAGGCCTCAGAGGCTTTGGAGAGATAAAGAATCCCTATAGAATAATGAAAGGTGGTATTTATATGGCACTGTTTGGTGCGGTCTTTATGCTGCTTTCCTATTTATATAAGCCATTGCTGGTGCCAAGCGCCCTTTTGATAGGGGTGGGGCTTTCTCCCTTGAGGGCCATGTTCACTCCTCTTTTCGCTTCTCTCATAGAAGAGGACCCTTCGATGAAAAAATCCAAGAGCCTAGGCCTGGTTTTGTATTTTGTAATAATGAGTGTGGCCTTGGTCTTAGGTAAATCCAGAGTCCCTGTTGTACCCATTCTCTTTTTCATCTACATCTCTTACATTCTATGGATTTTGTTGAAAACAGATGGAGACAGGCTGTTTGACGGAAAAAAGGCCTTTGATGGAGAAAAAAAGAATCCAGTGTTCTTTCTTTTCAGTATTCTTGCTCTCCTAAGCCTTCTGATCCTCAGGCAGTATCAGGCTTCAGGTGTATCTGTTTTGATGTGGCTGACACCTGTGGCGGTAATGATATTCATAGTGGTGGAGCTATATAGGCACCGCCAATATAAAGACTATACTTTCCAAACATATTGGGTTGGAGGAATGAAGAGTTTTATTATGCTCTATAGCCTTGTATACCATACATCGGTTGGTAATACTTCAATGGCTATGATGGTTTATCTGGCAATCGCCCTCAGTGGTTTTCTTGGCTCTGTTGTGGGAAAAACCATGAAAAAGAGCTTCAAAGGAGCAAATATCAGTAATCTTTGTATTCTATTGTCTTCCCTTTCTGCCTTTCTTCTGACAATTCCTTCAAAAGTGGTGGACATAATCGGGATAATAATCTGCAGTATCTTTGCCAATATTGTCGTCTCTGAAGTGGGCGTCAATTATATGAAGGATGAGAGATATGTAAAGGAAGAGAGGGCCTTGGTGAAAATAAGGCTTATGACTGCAGGAAGCGTAATGGAGCAGCTGGTGCTGTTCTTTACAATCTACTTCCTTGGGGAAGTGAAGATACACCAGAATCTATTGGAGCCCTATGCAGCAGGTGTTCCTGACCCTGGAATCTCCCTCCTTTTAAGACTGGCTGGAATAGTATGCAGTGCATTGCTCTTGGTGATTGCACTACTTATCATTTTGCTCAAAGGTAAAAGAAAAAATACGACATGATTCAAAGTCAGTGCAATAATATTACATAAGGAGCAAGGCTTATGGATAAACAAGGTGTAATAAAATATCTGGAAGAAAGAGCTTCGGACTTCTATGCCTTAAGTGATAAGATTTGGGGAAATGCAGAGATCCGTTTCAAAGAAAAAGAATCAGTGAAGGATTATGTATCCTTTCTTGAAAAGGAAGGCTTTTCCGTTACCGTAGGTCTTGCAGGCTTGAAGACAGCTTTCAGCGCCACTTGGGGAAGTGGAAAGCCGGTCATTGGTTTTCTAGGGGAATATGATGCCCTTCCTGGACTAAGCCAGAAGGCGGGAGTGGCTGAAAAGTCTCCTATAGAGGAGAATGGAAACGGCCATGGTTGCGGCCACAACCTCTTGGGTGTGGGGGCGCTTATGGGTGCTGTGGGTTACAAGCACTTTCTTGAAAGCGAAGGAAAGAGCGGTACTGTAATATACTTCGGCTGCCCTGCTGAAGAGGGTGGAAGCGGTAAGACTTTCATGGCAAGAGAGGGCTGCTTCAACCAATTGGACGCTGCCCTGAGCTGGCATCCTGCAGATATCAATATGATGCCTCCAGGACCTGTTTTGGCAAATGACTCCATCCGCTACAGCTTCCAGGGCAAGGCCTCCCATGCTGCAGCAGCACCAGAGGCAGGAAGAAGCGCCCTTGATGCCTTGGAGCTTATGAATATAGGTGTACAGTTCTTAAGGGAGCATATGCCTTCTTCGGCAAGAATACACTATGCAATAACAGACACAGGTGGAATATCGCCGAACATAGTGCAGGCCCATGCCTCCGCCCTCTACCAGATTAGAGCTCCTTATGCTCCTGAACTGGCTTCCCTTTACGAAAGGGTGAACAATATAGCAAAGGGCGCTGCTTTGATGACAGATACCCAGGTTGAGATAAAGTTCCTTAAGGGAACAAGCAATACTCTCCTGATTCCTGCCTTGGATGAGTTGATGTATAGGAATATGTGTGAAATACCTAATCCTGTCTCGAGAGCAAAGGATATGGATTTCGCCTTTGAGATTGTAAAGACACAAAAAGATCCTGCAACAATAGGGGACAGTGCCTTCGACATTAAGCCAAAGCCTTGGAACAAGGCAGGGAATATCCCGCTTCCGGGATCTTCGGATGTAGGGGACGTAAGCTGGGTTTGCCCTGTAACCCAGTGCGGAACAAGCACTTGGCCAAAGGGAACGGCAGCCCATAGCTGGCAGGCTGTGGCTTGTGGCAAAAGCGATTTCGCCCATAGGGGAATGCTTTATGCAGGAGAGATCATTGCAGCTACAGCTGTGGATATTTACCAGAACCCTGAAGTGATTGAAACAGCTTGGAAACAGCTTAGGGAAAAGACAGGTGGTCTTCCATACAACTGTCCGATTCCAAAGGAGATCACACCCACTGAGCTGGAAGCTGAAACAACATAAAAGGTGCCATGGGTAATAGAAGTGAAGGGACTCAATCCAATAAGGGTTGGGTCTTTTTTCATTAGGGAAAAAGACCCTGAGATATAATACATACCTAGTGGTGTTTGTTGGGTAACCTGATTGCTTTTGACTTTTATTTTTCCAGCAGGTGTTATATACGCATTTATATTAAATGCAATTTTTGTCTGTTATTTTCGAGAAATATCATTTTTGAATAACAATTTATTTTGATCTGCCCCCGTTTTAAGTAACACTTTTTGTTCCACAGATTCTCTCTAGGTAACAGAAGGAGAGGAAAAGTGAAGTACAAGAAGCTTCCTTTGAGCAAGAAAAGGAAAATAGTTGAAGAAGTGATGTTGGAAAATAGC
>JALFRH010000129.1 GCA_022785155.1 Spirochaetales bacterium | reverse complement strand
GAAAAGGAAGACTTGGAAGACCCTGAAGACTTTACCATCCTCACAAGAGATGCGGAAATGAGACTGGATGACCTGGTTGAGAAAAAAGCCGAAGAAAGAAAGAGTGAAGAGGAGCCTCCAGAGGAAGAAGAGTATACTGGAGAGGAAGAAGTTCTGGATTTTGATGACGAGGATGATGAGGATGAGTGACATTAAGGCTTTAGGTGAGAACGCAAAACTAATTGAAGTTATTCTATTTATTGAGAATACGCCTCTTTCAATCGATAGAATCATTTCCCTTACTTCCTTGGATAAAGATGATGTTGTTGCGGGACTAAGGGAACTGGATGAGCACTATAAAGAGAGGAACTCCGGAATGATGCTGCTATCTGAGGATGACCAATACTCATTCCAACCTGTTACGGAGCTATATCCAAAGTTGAGGCAGAGTTATGGCCGTAAAGTGGATAAGCGACTGTCCAGGGCTGCTTTGGAGACACTTAGCATTGTGGCTTATTCACAGCCAATCACCAGATCTGAGATTGACAAGATACGTGGAATTCAGTCAGATTCAATTGTAAGGCTACTGAGGGAAAGGGATTACATTAAAGTCAATGGTAGGGCTGACAAGCCTGGGCATCCATGTCTTTACTGCACTACAAGGAAATTCCTCTATGAGTTTAAACTGAAGAGTATATCTGAACTTCCAAAGCTCAGTGAGGCCGATAGATTAAAGTTTACGAAAGATAATGAAGGAGAATTATTCTGATATGGATAAAGATTCAATGTTTCCTATGAGATTGCAGGCATATATGGCAAAATGCGGTGTAGCCAGCAGAAGAGGCAGCGAAGAGCTCATCAGCGCCGGCAGGGTCATGGTAAATAATAAGACCGTAAGGGAAATGGGTGTAAAAATAAACGAAGAGGATATTGTCCAGGTGGATGGAGAAACAATAGAGCTTAACGATAAGCTTTATTATATCGCCCTCAATAAGCCGAGAGGATATGTCTGCACCAACTATGACCCCAACGAAGATAAATATGCCAGGGATTTGATAGGCATGAGGGACAACAACCTTCTGTTTAATGTAGGTCGTCTCGATAAGGATTCCAATGGACTGATTCTGTTTACCAATGACGGAGAGTTCGCCAATTCAATGATGCATCCCAGATATGAAGTGGAGAAGGAGTACATTGTAAAGCTCAATCGACCTATTGTTATCGATGACCTTAACAAGGCCTTGGACGGTATATATATCGATTTGCCTATTCCTTATAAAATAAAGAGATATGACCTGATTCCAAGGACACGTGTCTTTGTAAAGGTAACCTTGACAGAAGGAAAGAACAGAGAGATCAGAAAAATATTCAACTACCTTGATTACGATGTAAAGAGCCTTACAAGAATCAGAATAGGCTGTGTCGAACTGGGGGACCTTGAAGTAGGGGAATGGAGAAACCTCAAGGCTGAAGAGATCAACGGGCTGTTATCTGGAAAGAAGAACTCCAAGGCCATAAATCCAAAGAAGACCAGAAGGGTAACTTTGGAAAAGAAATCACAGAATAAGGGAGATAAGTGATGGTTATTGCAATTGACGGTCCTGCAGGAAGCGGAAAAAGTACAATAGCAAGAAAGATAGCATCCCATTTGGGATGGTACTTTCTCAACACAGGCTCTTTTTATCGTGCCTACACTTTGGCCCAATTGGACAAGAATCTTGACCCATTGGATAAAGACAGCGTTCTTAAGACTGCTGAAGACACCGTGATAACAGTGGAAAACGGAAATATCTGCATCAATGGTATCAATGTAGAAGACCGTCTTCACACCCCCATTGTAGATAAGTATGCCTCTCCGGTTTCCTCTGACCCCAGATTAAGGGAGAAGGTTACAGCCGAAGTGAGGAAGCTGGCAGGGAATATGAATATCGTTACAGAAGGCAGGGATACCACTACAGTGATATTCCCCAATGCAGAATACAAATTCTATTTTGATGCTTCCCCGGAGGTGAGAGCCAGAAGAAGATTGCTGGAACAACCTGAATTAAAATATAAAGAAGTATTGGAAGGAATACTAAAGAGGGACAAGAACGATAAGGAAAAGCCTGTGGGTGCTTTGAAAATCGCAGAAAATGCCATATATGTAGACACCACCAACTTGACTATAGATGGCGTTTGTGAGAAAGTTTACATTGCTATGCAAAAGCATTAAGCGTGGTAATTTAGTTGTAGGAGAAAGTGGAATGGAAAAGGAAACAGTGATGCAGTCATACTTGGAACAGCATCTTATGTCAATTCCGGAATTAGAAGTCGGTCAGATCGTAACCGGTACTGTAGTACAGACAAATGACGAGACTGTCCTCGTTGACATCGGCTATAAGTCTGAGGGCCAGGTCCCAGTGGATGAGTTCATCGAACTCCCAAAGATTGGAGACAAGGTCGCCCTTACAATCCTTAAGCTTGACAATGGTCGCGGACAGGTTGTTGTATCAAAGAAAAGAGCAGAAGCCAAAGAGAGAACTGAAGTGCTCAAGAAGGCAGCTGACGACAGAACACCTGTTCTCGGTAAGTTCGTCAAAGTCATCAAGGGTGGTTATGAAGTTGATCTCGGCGCAGATTATAAGGGATTCTGCCCACTATCAAAGGCAGATGTAGTCAGAGTCGAGGATCCTGAGACTCTTGTTGGAAAGACAGACTATTTCGTCATCGACAAGTTCCATAACGGAACAAAGCTTAAGAGCGTCGTTTCAAGAAGAGAGTATCTTGAAAACAAGATCAAGGAAAACAGACAGAAGTTCTTTGAAGCAGCTCATGTCGGCGATATCGTCCAGGGTGTCGTAAAGTCATTTACATCTTTCGGTGCTTTCATTGATCTTGGTGGATTCGATGGACTTTTGCATATCAACGATATGTCTTGGGGCCATGTAACAAGACCAAAAGATTTCGTAAAGAAGGGTCAGATTGTACAGCTTAAGCTTATCAACATTGATCCAGAGACACAGAAGATCAATCTCTCTTTGAAGGCAATGGAACCAGATCCATGGTCTACATTTGATCAGAAGTATCATATCGGTGATGTTGTAAAGAGACCTGTAACAAAGATTGCCAACTTCGGTGTATTTATCGAAATTGAACCTGGTATCGAGGGTCTTGCTCATATCTCCGAACTTTCTTGGACAAAGAGAATTACCAACCCTAAAGAAATTGTCAACATCGGTGATGTTGTTGAAGCAAAGATTCTCGGCTGGGACTTGGACAGCAAGAGAGTATCTCTCGGTCTCAAGCAGCTTGAAGAGAATCCATGGGATACAATCGATGAAAGATATCCAGTCGGTAAGGTTATCTCCGGACCAGTTGTCAAGGTTACAAACAGCGGTGCATTTGTAAACCTCGAAGAAGGTATCGATGGTTTCCTTCACATTGATGACATCTCTTGGACAAAGAAGATCAAGAGCATGGATCAGTTCTGCAAGGAAGGTGATACAATCGAAGTAGCTGTTACAAAGGTTGAACCAGCTAACAGAAGAATCAAGCTTTCTGTAAAGCAGCTCGAAGGTAACC
>JALFRH010000104.1 GCA_022785155.1 Spirochaetales bacterium | reverse complement strand
AATTGATGAAAACAAAAACCAGACTCTTATTTTTAAGAATGAACTTATAGAGTGTTTAAAGAAGCTCTTGGAAGTAATAAAAGATAACAGCCTTGTTGTCTATGCTACGGAGAATAGATTCTCGGGTGTTGATGTAGCTCTAAAGGACAATACTCCAATAAACGGCTCTGTTGATATGGTTCTTGAAAACAGAGACGGAGACTTATATATCTTCGATTTCAAATGGAGCAGTTTCTTCTCTTATTACAGAGATCGTATCTGTGAAAATCTCTCGATTCAGTTGGAACTGTATAGAAAGGCACTGGAAATAGAAACAAAAAAGAAGGTCGTCTCCGTTTCTTATGTTCTCCTGCCGTCTCTTTCCATCTTCACTTCCAGTGACCTTAAGGGAAGACGGGGTACAATATCTATTTCTCCTGAGAGAGATAAACCATTATTGGATGAGATAAAGAACTCTTTTGCCTTCAGAAAGAATGAGATTTCATCTGGAAGAATAGAGATTGGGGACGGCAATCCTCTCTCTCTGTTGGATTATGTAAGTAATGGAAATGATATGGTTCCCCTTCCCTTGGATAGTGATGGAAACAAGAAGGGAAACAAATTCTCCGACTATGAATGCTTTAAAAAGTGAGGTTAAGAGATGAAGAATGTAACATATGTCAGTGCTGGTGCCGGAAGTGGCAAGACTTACTTCCTCACAGATAAGCTTTCATCTATTCTGGAAAAAGGGGAAGTCAAGGGTGAGAATGTGATGATGACCACCTTTACCGAGCTTGCTGCAGGAGAGCTTAAAAGAAAAGCCAAGGCCAAGTTATATTCAAAGAAAATGGTCAGAGAAGCTGAAGAAGTCGATATGGCTACTATTGGGACTATCCACTCAGTTGCAATGACATTCCTTGAAAAGTATTGGTATCTATTGGGATTTAGTCCGAAAATCAATGTGCTGTCAGATGAAGACAAAGACTTCTTCCTGTCCCAGTCCCTGAACTCCATACTCTCGGATGATGATGTAGCCTTCTTGAGCGATGTTGCCGAGACACTTGTTATTCCTGTTCCAGGAAATAACAAAGGTTTTTATAAAGAGTTTTGGAAAGAACAAGTAAAAAGCATCGTTGAAAATGCCCGTCTATATTCTATAGACTCCTTAAAAGATAGCTTAAATGCTTCGCTTTCATTTACATCAAGAATGAGAAAAGAAGGATGTGTTATTCAAAATAATAAAAATGATGTAAAGAACGAGCTTGAATCTTTTGAAAGATGCTTCAATTCTCTTCCTGATAGGTCAAAGAACGAAGACAGAAAAAACTTGATTTCAGAAGCAAAACGCAGAGTGAAATACTCTGAAGAGAACTTGCAATTAAAAGATCTTGTTTGGTTCAAGACCAGTTTCATGTCAAAGTTTAATCTGAAAGCCACGAATGAATTCTTCTCTTTGTCTCCATTTTTCTCACAGCTTTCCAATATTTTTGAAAGCTCCAATTATTGGGATTATATAGATGAATACATAAAGAGAGTTTTCTCTGTTGCTTCATTATGGAGACAGTATTATTTGGAGTATAAGAAGAAAATGAGAGTAATCGACTTTGATGATATGGAGCGATGCTTTCTTTCTCTATTGGATATTCCTGAGGTTCAGGAAGACATAAAGAAACAATACAAAGTTGTCTTTGTAGACGAGTATCAGGATTGTTCACCACTACAAGTCAAGATGTTTGATAAAATCTCCGAACTTGTTGAAAGGAGCTATTGGGTGGGGGACTTGAAGCAGGCTATATACGGCTTCAGAGGTACTGATACCAACCTGGTTCAGAAAGTAGTGAATAAAGTCACCTCTTCTTCTGGATCCGGGAAAGAGTCTTTGGAGAAAAGCTGGCGAAGTAGCAAGAACCTTGTAGCTTTTTCCAATAATGCTTTTTCCAGGGCATTCTCCTCCACACTCCAAAAAGAAGATGTCATACTTGAAGCGACTAAGGAAGAAGAGGGTTCTTTATCTATTCTCGATGTTAGAGGAGAAGAAGATTTATATGATGGAATATCCAGATATATTCTTTCTCTAATTAAAAATAATGAAGAGCCATCATCGATAGCAGTCCTTTTCCGAACAAATCTGGAGTGTGAAAAGCTTTCCTCCTCATTAAGGAATTATGGTGTAAAGGCAAATATTGAGAGTAGTGTAGGTATTACAAACCCTCTTTTAGAGTTATTTGTTTCCATTCTCTCTCTTATTGCTGACTCCAATGATAGACTATCAAAGGCAAAGATAGCCCGTCTTTCCTTAAAAGGTGCAACTACCAGTGCAGTCATAGATGGTATTCTTAATTCCCAGGAAGATGATACATATCTTAACTCTATTCCATTAGTAGTAAAGACACTGGATATTTCAGAGAGAATCAAAGATTACCCTGTATCGAAAATAGTTGAGACTCTCGTTATAGAACTCAATCTCTTTGACAGAGTAAAAGAAATGGCAAATGTAGAATCTGGAAAAGAAATCTTGGATTCTATTATCGACACTGCCAAGGAATATGAGCGTCACGCTATATCTATGTCTCTTCCTACAACTGTCAATGGCCTGATCATTGAACTGACGAAGGAAGGAGGCATAAGTATTCCTGGAGACAAAGAGGGTGTAAATATTCTTACGATGCATAAATCCAAGGGCTTGGAATGGAAGAGTGTAATTATTGGAAGCCTTAGTGATGATCTATGTTCGGAAAAAAGAATCCTCCAAGAATACTTTAGTGTAAATGCTATTTCTGATCCAAAAGATGAAGAAGGAAGAGTAATAAGAGTCTTACCTTGGGTCTTCGGCAAAGCAAAGTCTGTTTTTGCGCCTGAAATAGTGGAGAAGATACCTGAAGATGAAATAGATGCTCTGAGGGTAAAGAGGACAGAAGAGATAAAGAGGCTCATGTATGTCGCTATTACTAGAGCAAAAGAGAACTTGTGTCTCATCTTTGAAAAAAAAGATCCATTTAAGTGGATGACCAATATATCTCT
>JALFRH010000034.1 GCA_022785155.1 Spirochaetales bacterium | reverse complement strand
CCCCGGTTTTTGTACCAGTATACTGATAGCCATACAGACCAATTTCTGCCCGTTTTTCTTTGCATAAGGATGCCACAGCTTTCTTTAGAGAAGAGTCTGCTGGACCATTATATGAAGAATTTCCAAGGATGAGGTAATAGTTGGATTGCAGATAGTAGATGTCTGAATCGAAGTCATCAGAATAGTATACTTTCGGCTCTTCTCCAGCTTTCAAGAAGCATTCTTCAGGGATTACACCATCCTCAAACCAAGGGTCATAGAAGCTGCTCATGGAAGCGCAACCGGAGAATGCAAACAAGATAACCAACAAACTGAGAACAAGTGAAAGTCGTTTCATATTTCCGAAATATCACAAACTATATGTGATGTCAATAAAAGACCCGAAGGGGCATGTAACTCCTCAGCGTGGTAAAACGGTTTAGCAGTCCCCCAGTCTTGTGAGCAAAAACCGGAAATCAAACACCCTATATAAGGTGCAAACTATTGGAGGTGAACAATGCCAAAGGACGGAACCTCCAGGGGAGGCTCCAGAGCAGGGGCGGTCAGAAAGCCGAAGGCTCTTGTCGACAAGATTAACCAGGGGACAGCTGCATCAGTGCTGTCATTCCCTGAACCGGTGGAAATGAATGGAGAGAAGATTCATCCTGTTAAGAAATTCCTGAAGGTATCACAGAAGAGCGGAGTCAATCTCTGCGCCGAGTTTTTGGCCAGGATGATCAGAAAATACGGCAAGGAGGTTCTGGCCTAGATGGCTGCAGAGAGTCCCGTACAGATGGATGTCTGCATCAAGAGATGATTTCTCCTCATACCAAGCCCCCTAGGGGGCTGACACGCTGACTGCAATCTTGTTTTGCGACATAACGGAAGGGGACTGCGGACAAAATCCCAGACTTTTTCTTAAGGAGGAAAAGGGTTTTGGTAAAGTACACAAAGGAAGAGTCAGAGAAGGCAATCGATCTATACATCAGGTATTGCAGGCAGGCCACCATGGTCTTAAGGAACTTGGGTATCCTAATGGGAGGCATACATTGGACAGCTTGTACGGGGATATGAAGAGAAAGGTGAAGAAAATGAATCAGATGCTGACAAAAGAATGAAAAGTTTGTCAGAACGCACTACCATCCCTGAAGCCTCCTTAATAAGAAGTATCTGAAGAGAGTTGTTTCATGAAACCACCAAGAAGTAGGAGTAGGATATGGTTCTGCTTTTGCTGTTATCTTAGGCTAAATTATGTAAGAACCTGATTTCTTCGGAAACTAAGGAAGTACATTTTGTTTTATCTCTCGAGAAAAATGCGGAATTCCGCAAAAATTTCGAGAGTTTGCTTGATTCAGAAAGCGGCAGTGCTATAATTATACTGACGAGAAAAAAGCGGAGTTTATCAAAATAATCGAGAGGTTAAATGGAAATCAAAAGAACAAGGTATCTTGAACAACTGATCCGAAAGAGAGAGAACGGCCTTGTGAAGGTTGTTACCGGGGTAAGAAGATGTGGAAAGTCATATCTTCTGAATAATATCTACTACAACTACTTGAGAGCAGAAGGGGTTGCAGAAGATCATATTATCATGCTTGCTCTGGATGATGATGAAAACATCAGGTACAGAAATCCGCTTGAACTTGGAGCATATTTAAGAGGTCTACTTACAGATGATGGAATGCACTACATCTTTATAGACGAAATACAGGAGTGCAGGGAAATCGAGAATCCATATTTGCCTGGAGATAAGGTGACATTTACAGAAACACTTCTTGGGCTGATGAAAAAGAAAAATGCTGACGTGTATGTTACCGGAAGTAACTCCAGGATGCTGTCTGAAGATATCCTTACAGAGTTTCGTGGTAAGGGAGATGAAATCAGAGTCAACCCGCTTTCCTATAAGGAATTCTATGATGCCTACGAAGGAGATAGATCTTCTGCGTGGAATGAATACATGACATACGGTGGTATGCCATTTGTAATGAGCCTCACCACTCATAAGGATAAGATGGATTATCTGAATGGACTTTTCAATAAGATTTATTTTTCTGACATAATCAACCGCCATCAGTTATCCGAAAAGCAGCTTCCGGTGCTGGAAGCCCTTATTAACATAGCATCGTCATCGATAGGCTCTCTTACCAATCCTTCAAATTATGAGAAGATGATTAAGGACAGACTTAAGGTAAAAACGTCAGACGATACCATAAGAAAATATCTTGAGTATTTCAAGAATGCTTTTCTCATCAGTGAAGCTCGCCGGTATGACATAAAAGGTAAGGAATACATAGGGTCTCCATATAAATACTACTTCACTGACCTGGGCCTTAGAAATGCAAGAATCAACTTCCGTCAGATGGAAGAAACGCACATTATGGAAAACATCATTTACAACGAACTGATGTTGCGAGGGTATTCGGTAGATGTTGGATACATGGAACTCAATGAGCGTAAAGATGGAAAGAATGTGCGTGTGATGAAAGAAGTCGATTTTGTTGTAAGCACTTCCGGAAGTCGGAGATATTACATACAGTCAGCCTATAAGATGGAAACCGAGGAGAAAAGAGAAAATGAACTTAAAGTGTTCACAGCGATAAAGGATTCATTCAGAAAAATCATAATAGAGAAAGATGTTCTTATGCCTTGGTACGATGATAATGGGATATTGCATATCGGTGTTGAACAGTTTCTGTTAGATGAGAGTACTATTGATCTGTAATTCTTAACAAAGAATGGCGGAGGCGATAGCGAATTGTCTTTAGTTAAGGCCTGTGATTACTTTTACACGTCCGTTATCTTTCTTCTTTATCAATTGATCGAGGTATCGTTTGCGTCCGTATACCATATTAATCTCCTGCTGAAATTTTTGCGGATTTCTGCGTTTTTATCAGTAAACGGTCTATTTATCAACCTGTTTCCTGGCTTCTTACAATGCAAGGTAGAAGAATACTCGTGAGAATCATATCCACACCCTCTCTAGGTGTTCAAACATAAATTTTAAGAGGGCTATCGCCCTATTGTGAACATCCCTACACTAGACGTACTTCATGTCGTATCGAGCCACACAGAGACGGTAGTCGTTTTACATGACAAAAAAGTCGACGGGCATATTGGTATTGATTTGGATGTCTCGAAGCTAGGGATCAAGCCGGAAAGATGATATCTCCGCATGAAACCAAGGTGTAAAACTTGCACTCTGTTTTATTATATAAGTGCAATATTTGCACTTTTACTTGTAATTAAAGTGCAAAGGTGTTATTAATACAACTATGAGCAATAGTGGTGATGATTTAAAAACTCTCAGGAACACTCTTGGTATGACTCAGGAAGAGGTGGCGGAAATTGCCGGCATTTCGTTGCGCTCATACAAGTCCTATGAAAATGCCCCCCAGAAAAAGGGAACTCCTATTTACAAGTATATTCTTGAGCTTTTACAGAAAAAAGCATTCGTGGACGAAGAGCACGGAATACTTACGTTGAACTTCATTACTGACAGGTGCCGAGAGGTGTTAAGTCAATATGATGTGGAGTACTGCTATCTGTTCGGTTCCTACTCCAGGGCAGAAGCAAAGGAAACAAGTGATGTCGACCTTCTTGTTTCCACATCAGTCACAGGGATGGATTTCTATGGAATGGCGGAAAGGTTGAGGGTTTCTTTGCATAAGCGAGTGGATCTTTTGGGATTGGAACAGCTTTCCGGCAATCCTGAATTGCTGCATGATATTCTTAAAGAAGGAATCAAGATTTATGAAAAGACAGAAAGATGATGCTTATTTCATTTCAAGAATCATAGATGACATTGACTATATCCTATCCATTCTTGAGGGTGTTGATCTTGATACCTTTTCAAGTAACCAGATGATGTCTGATTCAACGGTTTTTCGTCTTATTCAGATTTCCGAAAACAGCAGGGGAATATCTGAGGATTTGAAGAATTCCCAGGAATATGACTGGTTCAAAGTCTCAGGAATGAGGAACAGGTTGGTACATGACTACGGAAATGTAGATTACAGGGTAGTGTTTCTGACTGTGAAAAACGATCTTCCGAAACTTAGATCTGTCATGGAACAGTTGTTGGCAAGGATTAACAAATGATTGGGTTTGATACAGCCTATATGAGAGGAAGAGCCAATGCTAAGCCGAGAGATTATTGAAAAGACGGAGGTCTTTCTAAAGAGGAAATTCGATGCTGCAGATTATCTGAACGCTCATCCAGAAGCTAAAGCCTATCGGATCGAGCACACATATCGCGTGGCGAATATCGGGCGAGAGTTAGCCCTCAAGGAAGGCTTTGATGAAACGGAGATGGTGATAGCTTGCCTTCTGCACGATGTCTCCTACTGTGAGGAATTCGGAGAAAAGGGATGGATAGAACATGGACGACGTGCTGCTCACATTGCTAGGCCGTTTCTTTCAGAACTTGGGCTGGCTGAAGATCGTATCAACGATATCTGTTACGGAATAGCCATCCATGTCGATGAAAAAGCGGACTTCCCAGGAGAGAGAACACCGTTTGCTCTTTCCGTAGGAGCCGCAGACAATATCGACCGTTTTGATGTGTTCCGTATCCATGAAACGCTCACTCACGATGGTTTTTCCTCCATGGGGATTGACCAGAAGCTGGAATACTGCAAAAAGCATCTTGCAAGGTTGCATAAACTGATTGATGAACCGATGGGAACGAAGACTGCAGATGAAATGTGGAAAGCGCGTCTGTCATTCCAGATATCGTTCTATGAGAAGCTTGTCAGACAATTCGAAAGCAGAGGCCTTACCAGATCCATGTCAAAAAAGGGATGCTCCCCTGACAACTCGGCATGCGAAGGATTCTTTGGAAGGATAAAGAATGAAGTCTTCTACGGAAGAGACTGGAAGGGTTGGACTCTTGATGATTTCATGTACTTCATTGACAGGTACCTCAACTGGTTCAGGAATGAAAGAATAAAGATAGGTTTAAACAACAAAAGTCCAAAGGAGTATAGAACTGAACTTGGTCTAGCATTATAATTTAGTCCAATAAAACGTCCGCACTCCCAGGGGGTTAATTCAAGCGGACTCTAACAGTATTTGTAAGACTAAGTTCAACTTTGTTCTGAACACATTTCAAAGTGGAATTTACTTTTTCAATTCAGCAAAAACCTCTACCACCTCTACCCTGTGGAAGAATTCATCGCCGCTGATGGCTTTATTAGACCATGTGGATGACGATGACAAACGCAATAACAAATCGTTATCGAGTTTGCAACAAGGTCAGCGCCTACGGCAATTTCAGAAAGGCAAATCTCCCCTGAAAGATGCAAAAAAGATGAAATGCCTCTTGATAAATTAGCTAATTTTATATATAATGAAATTAGCTAAAGGAGGCGCTGCTATGATTACTGCAACCGCAACTGCAACCGAAATGCAGAATAATTTCGGAAGATATCTGAACCTTGTGATGTCCGGACAGGAAGTCATTGTCACGAAGAATGGACGGGAAGTTGGGCGGTTTATCCCCAAAAATGCAGTGGTTTCTTATCTGACTGATTCCCTCACTGGAATACTCAAAGAGGATTATTCTCTTGAAAAAGTGAAAACAGAAAGGCTGACGCAGAAGTATGGTGCTGTTGATTGATGCCAATATTATTCTCGATGTCCTTCTGAACCGGCCAGATTATGTGAAAGACTCCGCAATGATCTGGAAGCTGTGTGAGACGGAGCAAATGAAAGGCTATGTGTCTACGCTGACCTTTGCAAATTTGGTCTATATCATGCGCAAGCAGTTAGACCCGGAGAAAATCGAGGATGTTTTTCACAAGTTGAATTTGATTTTTGAGTTTGCCGATTTCAGCGTATCAGATTTGACCCATGCTGCAGATCTTAATTGGAAGGATTTTGAGGATGCAGTTCAGAGCGTTACTGCTGAACGTATTCATGCCGACTATATCATCACAAGAAATGTTAGAGATTTTTCAAAGAGCAGAGTGATGGCATTTACTCCACCTGAGCTGCTTGCAAGAATCTAGGAAAAGAAGCTACCGATTACTGAGCCGTGGTGGTGAAATATCCACCCGGCTTTTCTTGGAACAAGTAAACCCCCAACTCGGCTGGGGAGTCAGATAAAAGCTTTAGCTATGCAGAAATAAAAAGGTTCTCCATAATGGAGGTGCGACCGCCAGTTGCACCGAGATTATAAAGGAGAACCTATGAGTGAGGATAGTCTAGCTCATACCAAATGGAATTGTAAATATCACATAGTTTTCGCACCCAAGTACCGCAGACAAATAATCTACGGCAAGATAAGGGTGGAAGTAGGGAAGATATTAATAGAACTCTGCGACCGTAAGAGAGTAGAGATAATCGAGGCGGAGCTGAGATGACCACATACACATGTTGGTCTCAATTCCGCCGAAGATTAGTGTATCGACGTTCATGGGATATCTTAAAGGGAAGAGCAGCCTGATGATATTCGACAGGTTCGCAAACCTGAAGTATCGGTACGGCAACAGGCAATTCTGGTGCAGGGGATACTACGTGGATACGGTGGGCCGGAACAAGGAGGCGATAGAAAAGTACATTCAGAACCAGCTTGTTGAGGACAAACTGTCCGAACAGCTGGTGATGAAGGAACTTTTCGACCCGTTTACGGGGGAGCCGACTAAGAAGGATTGAAAAGTAAAGGACCTGGACTAGAAATAATCCAGTGGCTATGACCACAAGCTGCTTAAGAGCGGCCTATGAAACTGGTGCAAAAGGCGGTTGCATTCGAGGCGCCATCAGCGCCTGCCGGTAACAGCGGGTTATTACCCGGTATGCAAACCACCGGCTGAGCCGGTGGTACTGATTGGGAAAAAGGATTTGGAATACTTCGAGAATACATTCATCCACAAATTTGACAATGCAACTATCATAGGATTGCTTCTGACGCTGGTCTTGATTTTCGCTTCACAGACAGAAGTGATTTTATCAAATCCAATACATATTCTGTTGATAGCTGTGCCACTGACAATACAGACTGTAGTCATATTCTTTATTGCATATATTGCGTCAAAGATATTTGGATTATCCCATGATATAGCGGCACCGGCAGGAATGATCGGCGCGTCCAATTTCTTTGAACTTGCTGTTGCAGTCGCCGTAGCCCTGTTTGGAACAACCAGCCCTGCAGCCCTTGCTACGACAGTAGGAGTCTTGACAGAGGTTCCTGTAATGCTTGCTCTTGTGAAAGTAGCCAATAGTACAAAGGGGTGGTTTAAAAATGAGGGATGAAAGAAAAAAAAGTGGCGTTTATCTGCGTTCATAATTCCTGCCGCAGTCCCAATCGTCATACCTGCAAAAGCCAGGAAGATATTTGATATCAAGCAGGGAGATAATCTTGTAGTATTAGGAGATGAGGGGCAGGGTATTGCCTTGATGAAAGAGGAAAACCTGCTTCAAATGCTCAATGTAGCCGATGGTGAGGACTAAGGGCCCTGGCTATCTTGGAAGGAGTTTATATTTGAAACACGGCAGAGGAATAAAGATATTTCTTTTAATCATTGTAATCTTGTTGGTCACACTATTAGTTGCAGTATGGATTATGTTCGGCACCAAGATCCAGGCTGCAATGACCATTGGATTGCTCTCTGACGGCCTTTGGTCCATGGAGTACCGTGGAGATTACGGCTTTGATGAGTTTTTATCTAAGGGTGGTGCCAGTAGTGATCTGGAGATGGGCAACTATCTTGCTTCATATCTATCCAATGGTTTTTGGAAGCCTGATACCTCGACTGAAGGAGGAAACTACGGCTGCTCTACATTGTCTGTAAAAAGTCCGGATGGGGCTCCACTATTTGGGCGGAACTTTGATTGGGAGAAGTGTTATACAATTGTGATCCACACTGTCCCGGAAAACGGGTATGAATCGGTTTCCACCTGCTCTCTGGATTTTCTTGGTTTTGGGGAGGGCTGGAAACCTGATGGAAGTCTTGGTGACAGATTTATGGCCTTGGCTGCAGTCTATGTCCCTTTGGATGGTATGAATGAAAAGGGACTGTGTGTGGCAGACCTTATTGTAAGCCATGGAAAGGTTGTTGATCAGGATACGGAAAAACCTGATCTTACAACCACATCCGGCCTTCGTCTTTTGTTGGATAAAGCGGCGGACGTAGATGAAGCTCTAAATCTTCTTAAGGACTATGATATGCACTTTTCCATAGGGACTGCACATCATTTTTCCATTTCAGATGCCACAGGTAGGAGCGTGGTTGTGGAGTGGATTGATGGTGATATGGTGGTTGTCGATACACCTGTGGTCACAAACTATTATCTTTATAGTGATGACGGTACCTCAGGTAGTCCGCAGTCCTATATCCGTTTCGACATCCTCTCCAAGCTTAGGCAAAATAAAGGCGGAGTGATGACTAGAGATGAGGTGCGTGATGCCCTTTCATCGGTGGCCCAAAGTAAATTCCTTGGAGAAAACGGTGGAGAGAATACCTGTTGGAGTATAGTGTATGACCAACAAAACGCTACAGCCTCCTTCTATATTACCGAGGATTGGGATCATCCATATACACTTGGATTATGTGAACCGGATTGGATTATGTGAGGAACACATATGGCTGCGGCTCTCTTGGTGTGTATCTTGATAGCTTTGAATCCGACAGGAGTATGGATATTAAGCTGCGGGAAACCTAGCGGTTAGGATCATGTCTATCGCATAGCTTATAGGACTAAGTAGGATAGTGTAGAACAAAGTCCGCAATTTCGTGCAAAAGTAAAAATACTTTGAAAACAGCAGACTACTATCTATACAAAAACCCAACGATAGATCAAGAAGAGAGTATTTTCTGGACGGAAAGATTCTGATTGAAGAACTCTTTATTCATGGTTTTATATTTAATGTGGGAGAGTATCTTGGCGTCATGTATTTTTGTTTTGGCTGGCCAGGGCAAAGAGAGTTTCAAGCTCTTTTCCGTTTTCCTGCATTCCCCGCTTTATCCACTCCAAGAGCCATCCATATATTCCATATGCCCAAAATGATTTCATGTATGCCTCAAGATTAGGCATGAAGCATTAAGAAAAGTGGGAGTGGTCCAAGAACTCATTGATCCTTTGGCGGAAAGAAACATGGAGATGCAGCATTGCTTTGTTTCATTGGAGAGAGTCGATGATGTAGCAAAGGATGCTTTTGATAGAATGATAGGATTTTTAAAGAGCAAGACTAATTGATTATTAGGGATGGGTGAGAAGCCGACGATTTGGGCTTTTAAACTATTCAAAATATCAGATACATGAGCTTAGGCTGTTTGGGAATAATAGATTTACATGCAATAGTTTTTAAGCTGGTTTTAGGTTCATTATTCTCCACAAAAGAGGTAAAGTCTCCCTATGAGAACAGGATTGGTACTGGAAGGCGGGGCCATGCGAGGCATGTTTACCTGCGGTATATTGGATGTCTTTTTGGAGAAAGGCATTGAATTCGACTCCACTGTAGGAGTATCTGCAGGTGCTGTCTTCGGCTGTAATTATAAATCCCGGCAGCTGGGTAGGGCATTGAGATACAATAAGCGATTCTGCAACGACTGGCGCTACTGTTCCGTCAGGTCTCTTCTGAGGACAGGAGACCTATATGGAGCTCAGTTCTGTTATGACGAGCTTCCCAATGTCCTTGATCCCTTCGACTACGATGGCTTTGGCAAGAACCCCATGGAGTTCTGGTGTGTAACTACAGATGTGGTGAACGGAAAGGCTTGTTATGATCTTATGAATGACGGTAGGGGTGATGACATGCTCCTTCTACGAGCCAGCGCCTCCATGCCTATAGTATCGCAACCTGTAAAAGTAAAGGGAAAAGAACTCCTTGATTCCTCTCTTCAACCTTTTATATCGGGGAAAGAGGAAAGGTATCAGCAAAGCCATGAGTATACGCCATGATGTGTATAACAGAGAGACAGAAAGGCTGAAGGTCCTTGAAAAGGAGGGAAAGGTGTATGTTCTACGTCCTGAAACTCCTCTTGATATTGGAAAGACTGAGAAAGATCCTCAACGTCTTCAATCTGTATATGACGAAGGAAGGCTCCTGGCTTTGAGAAAGCTTAATGAAATCAAGGAATATTTGAGCTGAAGCCAGGAATTGAGCGGAATAATCAGAAGTAGAATAGCTCTTCAAACTTCTTGTCCAGTGCAAGGGCCAGAATAAGTGCCAGCTTGGCAGTGGGGCTGTATTGCCCTGTCTCTATGGAGCTAATTGTGTTTCTGGATACCCCCACCATCTGGGCAAGCCTCGCTTGGGATAATCCCTTCTCCGTTCTCACTTCCTTGATTCTGTTTTTGAGTACCAATTCGTTATCCATAGTGTTACAACCGAATAATCATCTGTATGATCCAGGAAATAAGGAAGCAAATGGAAGCAATTGTGTACATTATTGCCACAAATAGCTCATGGCGTTTCTTTAGTTTGGAGTATTTGATCCAGAATACTATAGAGAGTCCTGCAAGGATAGAGAACAGCGCCTCGACAGGAACCCGTGAGAATACGATGGCATCGATAAACGAAGCGATCGCCATAAGACAAACAGCCACAAGCCAACCTATCTGTATTGCTGACTTGGATATCTCCAAATCTGCAACATCCATTCCTTTCATCTCATTTCGACTTTTCTCAAGTATTTCTTCTTTTGTCATAATAACCTCGTCTTGCCAAGTATACTTGGTATGGCCATATACTATATTTGCCAAGTATACTTGTCAACACTATATTCGCTTATGATGTTTTTCTAAAGAATCCGCTTCCTTCATCAGACACTATTTCCTACATCTAATCCTATTTGGCTTGAGAAAGAGTTTTCAAAAAACAATAGTTAGATAATCTAACATTAATCCGATAGATGGAATTGTTTCATTTGTAAAAGTAGATTGGAGAGATTCAAAGGGGGAGACTATGAGGATATTGGTATATGGAGCAGGAGTCTCGGG
The DNA here is from genome assembly GCA_022785155.1 of Spirochaetales bacterium. Taxonomy (GTDB): domain Bacteria; phylum Spirochaetota; class Spirochaetia; order Sphaerochaetales; family Sphaerochaetaceae; genus Ornithospirochaeta. The sequence continues at coordinate 19,558 of JALFRH010000034.1, read as the reverse complement.
AAGTAATCTGGCAAGTAATCTTTGTAAGGCAAAGAAGGACGTTACGATACTGGCTCGTGGAAAGTGGGCTGAGAATATCAAAAAGAATGGTCTCAAAGTAAAAAACAAAATGTGATTCGGGACTAAGACCTGCAGAATGCCTGTGATGACTAGTCTGGAGCCTGATGACATCTATAGCGTGATCTTTGTCGCCCTAAGATATACACAGCTTGATGATATCATCCATATTCTCCGCTCCAATGGAACGAAGAATATAGTGTTTGTAGGTAACAATGTCAGAGCCAGGTATTATAGGGATCAACTCCCAGATAAAAACGTAATGTTTTCTTTTGCCATTTCCGCCGGCCACAGAGAAAGCGATAAGGTGGTGGGGATAGACCTTAAAAAGATTACTATAGGCCCAATAAAAGACGATCCTCATCAAGAAGATATTATTGATGCCATTTTCCATGGAACCGGATACAAAGTAGTCTACGAACCTAATATGGAGAATTATCTATTGTGTCATGCAGCTTTCATCACACCTGCTGCCATGGCTGTCTATTATACAGATGGGGATCTTGGAAGAATAAAGAGAGACAAGGAATACATCAATACTTTGATCGATGTAAACATCGAAGGATATAGAGCCATAGAAAAGGGTGGCCACGAAATAATACCCAAGTCTGATGTAGACTACGAAAGCGATGGATATAGACGTACTTGTCGTATCTTTTTCAAGCTTATGTGCTCCACTTTTATTGGAAAGATCTGTGCCAGTGACCATGCTATGAACGCCATAGATGAAATGAGTGCCCTCAATAGGGATCTCAAAAAGTATTTTGACGAAACAGGCATAGAGTATCCAAAATGGAAAATGGTGGAAAAAAGCGCAGGAAAATATCTCATAGGATAATAATCCCGATTTGAACATAACTCTTTTTTACTCCCAGGAAACAAAGTATTCTTTTTCTATGGAAAAGTTTCTTTACGGCAAAAAGGTACTTGTCACAGGAAGTGGAAGTGGTATCGGATATGAGACGGCAAGACTCTTCGCCGGCTATGGATACACTGTTTATGGAGTGGCGAGAAGTGTTGAAGAAAAGGAAGAGGACATAGGAAAGGGAAAGCTTGTTTCCCTGAAGATGGATGTTACAGATGAAGAAAGCATAAAAAGGGTTCTTAGTATCATTGGAGACTTCTCGATTCTCATCCACTCTGCAGGCTTCGGCATAGGCGGCGCTGCTGAAGACAGTGATTTATCTCTTGTCCGCGCCCAGGAAGAGACTGACTACTATGGTGTATTGCTCCTTAACTCTCTTGCTCTTCCTGTACTAAGGAAAAACCCAAGATCCTTGGTGATTGCCGTCTCTTCCATTGCAGCCAGAGTTCCTCTTCCATTCCAAGGCCACTATAGTGCCGTCAAATATGCCCTTGAGGCATATATGGGTGCCCTTAGAAATGAAATCAGGGGCTTTGGAACCAGGGTGGCCGTAGTGGAGCCCGGGGATCTTTCAACAGGTTTCACTTCCAATAGAATCAAGGCCATAAAGGATGACTCTCCTTATTCCTCCCTTTATGACAAAGCCATAAAGGAAATCGAGAAAGATGAAATGACAGGAGGAAAGCCCATAGAAGCAGCAAGGGTCATATTCTCCCTTTCGAAGAGAAAGAATCCTCCCTTCCGTACTCCTGTCGGCTTTGTATATAAGACCCTGATGTTCCTACTGAGGTTTTTCCCAGATGCTCTTACTCTATGTATTCTCAGAAAGATGTATGGACTGGAGGATAAATGAAGAGAATCTTGATAATTGAAGATGACGAAGCTTTGGCGGAGGAGCTGAGTATTCTTTTGAAAAGAAATGGATATCTTCCTGTATATTCCGAACCTTGCGATCTTGTTCTTATGGATGTGAATCTTCCAGAGGAGAACGGCTTTGCAAGGTGCAGGAAAATAAAAGAGAAGTCCAGTGTGCCTGTGATTTTCCTTACAGCCAGAAGTACTCCTGAAGATGAGATCCTGGGCTTTGCTGTAGGGTGCGACGACTACATCCGTAAACCATATAACTCAATGGTCCTTTTGGCCAGGATCGAGAGATTATTGAAGACAGAGGTGACGGAGCCTGAAGTCAGGGGTCTTAGGATAAATACTGGTGAGATGAAGGCATATTTCCAAGGCAAAGACATAGATCTCACCAGAAATGAAATGAGGATTCTTCTATGCCTTATAAAGCGTGGCTTGGCTTCCAGATCCGAGATAGTCGAGGATCTTTGGACCGATGGGATATATGTGGATGAGAATACCCTCTATGTCAACATTGCACGCCTAAGGGATAAGCTGTCGCAAATCGGAGCCGAGGACTTCATCCATACAGTGAGAGGTGTAGGATACAGAATATGAGCTTCATGTCCTATCTCTTTTCAAGGCTTCAAGTTGTTCTAATAAGTGTCTTCTTCCTCTTTTTCTTGTCTTTTTCATTGATTATTACAGGTTTTTCTCCTTCCTTGGTCATTCTTATAGATGTCTCCTTCCTCTTTTTCGTGTTTGTCTTTCTCTTGGTCTCCTACCTTTCATGGAGGAGGAAAATAGAAAAAATGGAGAAGACCATTTCTTCCTTGGATGAAAAATACCTGATAGGTGAAGTATTGGATGTCCCCAATGATCCTGTTGCATACCAGTATTATCTACTGATGAAGGAGATATCATCCTCTGCAATAATGAAGATAGAAAAGGAAGAGGAAGCCAGAAAGAAATATTGCAACTATCTTGACAACTGGGTCCATGAGATCAAGACACCGCTTGCGTCCCTCTCCCTCATTCTCGATAACGGTGGAGACAAGGGAAAGATGAAACGCGAGATAAAAAGGGCGGAGAACATTACGGATACAATCCTCTCCCTTTCACGATTGGACAACATCGAAAAAGACAAGAACATAACCTTGTTGTCTTTAAGAAGCTTGGTTGATGAGGCCATAAGAGACCAAATGTCCCTTCTTATTCCCCAAGGAATAAGAGTGGAGATACAGGGGGAGGGAAAGGCCCTTACGGATCACATTCTTTTTTCATCCATACTGAGGCAAATACTTGTCAATACAGCCAAATATGCCCCCTCATCCACACTCTCCTTTGAAATATCCCAAGGAGAACTTATTGTTGAAGACAACGGCCCGGGTATTCCTTCTTATGAGATTAAGCGTGTTACAGAGAAGGGATATGTGGGGGAAAGATGGAAGGGAAAGAATGGCAGCGGCATGGGGCTTTATATTGTAAAGGAACTATCCAAGGAGCTTTCCATTGATTTCTCCATTGAGTCCGAGGAAGGAAGATATACTAGATTCAACTTCAGTTTTCCATCCTTTATCTAACAAAAATGTAAGGAAGGGAAAAATTCGCGAAAGCCTATATTAAGGTGTCCTCTGTTATGCTTTCTCCAGGAGGCGATTATGTCTGGTATTCTGACTCTAAAAAAAGTCACAAAGTATTATGGCAATGGTGGTTCTGTGGTCAAAGCTTTGAATGAAGTGGACCTGGAAATGGAGAAAGGTGAGTTCGTTGCCATAATGGGACCATCTGGAAGTGGCAAGTCCACTCTTTTATCTGTCATAGCAACCATCGAACCCCCTTCCGGAGGCGATATTATAATCGACAATAAGTCATTGAGAGGCATGAAGGAGAAGGAGATGGCGGCCTTCCGCCGTGATAAGCTAGGCTTTGTTTTCCAGGATTACAATCTTCTCGATACCCTTACGGCGGAAGAAAACATCCTTCTTCCCCTACATCTTCAGAAAAGAAACGAAATGGAAAAGGAGAGTATTCTGTCCTCCCTTTCCCTCCGTCTTTCCATTGAAAAGCTCTTGAAAAAGTATCCGAGGGAAATGAGTGGGGGAGAGAGGCAGAGGACTGCCTTGGCCCGTGCCCTTTCAACTTCCCCCTCATTGGTTCTTGCCGATGAGCCTACAGGAGCCCTTGACAGCAGAAACTCCAAAATCATAATGGATCTGTTTTCAAAGATTAATAGGGATATGGGAACAACCATACTGATGGTGACCCATGATGCCTATGTAGGGTCTTTTGCTTCCCGTGTCCTCTTCCTTAAGGATGGGGGAATCTGGAACATGTTGTATAAAGGGGATAGATCCAGGGAGGAGATGTATAGGGAGATTCTCTCCTCGCTATCTGTATTGGGAGGAGATGAAGATGCTTAATAGGCTGGCCTTAAGAAATGTAAAGGGCCAGTGGGGAAGCTATCTATTGTACTTCCTTACTGTGGCTTTTACTGTATCCATGCTCTTTGCTGTGGAGAACCTGTTGTATTCAAAGGAACTAATGGATATAGCATCCATGCTTTCCGATATATCCCAGATAATAAACTTATCGGTAGTACTTGTATCCATTGTTTCAGCCATAGTCCTGGGATATACCTCCGCCTTTATGGTCAAACTCAGGTCAAGGGAGTTCGGCCTCTATTTGACGCTGGGTATGAGGCGTGGTGACATCATGAGGCTTTTTGCCACTGAAACAGCCATTATTTCACTTGTCGCCATTGCCATAGGTTTTGGGTTTGGAATATTGGTGTATCAAGGGCTGATGGGAATACTACTGAAGATAATGGGCAGCAGCTACTCCTTTTCCTTTATCTCCATAAAGGGATCTGTTTTATCAATAGTGACGGCACTGTTTATCTTTCTGGTATCTTCACTCTTCAGTCTCAGATATCTGGAAAAGGCTACTATTTCTTCCCTGCTGTCTCCTCCTAAAAGTGAGAAGACTACAAAGCATATATATTTCTGGAGCACAGTTCTGATCATATCTTTCGGAGCCATGGTGGGCTTGTTCTTCAATACCTACTCAGAACTGGAAAAAAGCTTATCCGGGGAGAACGGTGGAGGAAATGTGCTCTTGATGCTTGCCTTATGCCTTATTGTCTGCTTTGTTTTCCACTTTGTCCTATCCAGAGTCCTTTTTGCCCTTCTTTCCGGCAACAGGAGGCTGATGGGGAAGGGAAGTAATAGTGTGGTCATCAAGAACCTACAGTCCCGATCCACTTCAAATGCTCTTCTTATGGGGACACTCTCTGTGCTTTTCCTTATTTCAGTAGGTGCAAGCAGCATCGCAGTTACTGAGAAGACCATAAATGATATGGATATAGATAAGAGTGTTCCATACTCTGTAATGGCATTTTCACAAAACAAAGGAAAGAGCTTCTTTTCCAAGGTGGAGGAGATTACGGAGGAATACTCTGGGGTGAAGAGCTCCTACTCCTACTCAATATACACTACTGGGAAGTGCGAGGTATCGAGGGAAATAAAAGGGGCGAAGGAGAGCGGCTGGATGGATTATTATATGGCTCTCTCGGATTTTAATGCTCTTCTTGAAGGCTTTGGAAGAAAGAGGGTGGAGCTGGAAGAGGGGGAGTACATCGCTTCCTCACGATATAGGGAATATATTTCGAATGTAGAGTTTCCTGAAACGGAGTTGGATGGAAAGACTTATAGATGCATCCAGTCCTCCTTCTCATATCCTGATTTTTTAAATAAGGCCGTGGTGTATATTGTTCCTGACAGTGCCCTGTCTGGTATGGAGGAAGTCATAGAGTGCAAGGTCTTTTCCTGCGATTCGGTTCCTTTGGATATCCTAGGTTTCAAGGATCAGCTATATGGCGTAAAAGAAAAGGGGGACACTGTATGGAGCAGGGATGCAGCAAAATATGAGTCAGACAGCACAGCAGGGGTTTTGATCATTGCAATGCTGTTCATCTCCACAGTATCCATTTCCCTTTCCTTGGCCATCTTATCTGTAAAGACACTGTCATCTGTAAATGAAGATAAAAGGAATATGAGTATTCTGAGATCCCTTGGAGTTGATGGAAGCGGAAGACGGCGAATAGTCGGGACGGAGACCTTGGTCTTCTTCATCCTACCATTGGCCATTCCTCTTGTTCTCAGTATTCCTATATCTATCATTTGCGCCATGGTGTACAGGTCCTGGGGTATGTCGGATATGATTGGGAGCGCCTATATCACGACTCTTCTTATAGATGCTTTTATAATCATCATCTCCATTCTCTATTATTTCATTACCCTTAGGATAAAGCTCATGGCCATAGATAGAAGCGAAAGGGTCCAGTGATCCATATCCACTCTCATTGGGGGTGGATTATTGTATTCTTTGGAAAGATAATATCTATATCCGGCTTGTTTGCCGGGTTTATAGGGTAGTATATGAAGATAAAGAAAGAAGAGTGGAAATGGACCAGAGAGCCTGAAGAATATAGCATCACTGATGATGGAATTGAGATGACGACAAAGCCCCACACCGATCTATGGCAAAGGACATACTACCATTTTCGTAATGATAACGCTCCTCTTCTTCAATTAAAGACCTCAAAGAGATACTTTTCCTTTGTGGTGAAGACATCCTTCCAGTCCAAAGCCCGTTTCGATCAGTGTGGCATAGTCATGTACCTGGATAGTGAAAACTGGCTTAAAGCTTCCATTGAATATGAAAACCAAGTATATCAACACCTTGGAAGCGTAGTAACCAACAATGGTTACTCAGACTGGGCCACTACAGAGATTGATGCAGGAATCAAAAGCATGTGGTATCGGCTTAGCAGGAGGGAGGACGACTATTGTATCGAGTGTTCTCATGATGGAATCAAGTTCAAACAAATGAGAATCTGCCATATGTATAAAGGCGGAGGAGAGATAGAGTTTGGAATCTATGCCTGTAGCCCTGAAGATTCATCGTTCAAGGCGATCTTTACGGATATGGAAGTGACGGAGTGTATGTGGCTTTCCCATAATGGCCAGGCACCAGATGAGGACTAGGGGCCCTTTCATAATTTTCCGACATAATCCAATGGCCCCTATTAATAGAATCTTTTTTCGCCTTGGATATAATTTGTTGACACAGGAAAGTAATCTCGTTAAAACAATGGCGACAATAGGGGGCATCTCCGAGATATCTGTGTTTTGGGGATTGTTCCTAAAACTATCTACGAGACACAAATTAGGGGGTGTTCAATGATTAGTTTCTTTGTTTGTTTGGCTCTACTCATAGGTGGGTATTTCATCTATGGAGGCTTTGTATCCAAGACCTTCGGCCCCGATGACCGTGTTACACCTGCTGTTTCAATGGAAGACGGCGTTGACTATGTAGTCATGCCTACATGGCGTATCTTTTTGATCCAGCTTCTGAACATCGCAGGATTGGGACCTATCTGGGGTGCTGTAGGTGGCGCCATGTGGGGACCCAGCGTATTCCTTTGGATTACCTTCGGTACCATTTTTGCCGGTGGAGTCCACGATTTCGCTTCAGGTTTCATGTCCATGAGACATCAGGGGCTCAGTGTTCCTGAGCTTACAGGTATGTACATGGGTAACGCCATGAAACAGGTGATGAGAGTCTTCTCCACAGTCTTGCTTTTCATGGTGGGTGTAGTATTTGCCGTAGGACCGGCAGGGTTATTGAGTTATCTCTGTGGCCAGGGCGGTTCCACAGGAATCATCACAAATAAATACTTCTGGCTTTCAATTGTATTTGCATACTTTTTCATCGCCACATTCCTCTCAGTGGACAAGATCATTGGAAAACTCTATCCAGTCTTCGGTATCTGTCTCATTATCATGGCAATAGGAGTCGGTTTCGGTACAATTGCAAAGGGATATGATATTCCTGAAATCTTTCCGCTACGCAATATGCATCCAAATGGAATCTCAGTATTTCCTGCAATGTTCATCTCTGTAGCCTGTGGAGCAGTATCAGGCTTCCATTCGACACAGTCTCCAATTATGGCAAGATGCTGTAAGAGTGAGAAACTGTCCCATATGGTATTCTACGGTGCCATGGTTGCAGAGGGTATCATAGCCTTGGTATGGGCTGCAGCTTCCTGTGCCCTGTTTCCAATTGAAGGCGGATTGATGACAGGCCTCAAGGAAGCCATGGCTGTGGGACAGTCAGGTTGTGTATACAACATCTGTGCTACAACTATGGGTGGCTTCGGAGCCATTCTCGCCATGCTGGGTGTCATTGCATGCCCTATCTCTTCCGGGGATACAGCCTTCCGTTCCGCCCGTCTTACAATAGCAGATGCACTTCATTTGGATCAGAAGAGCTATAAGAATCGTTTGATTCTTACTATTCCTCTCTTGATTTTGGGTGTTCTTGTATCCCAGTTGGACTACACTTCCATTTGGAACTATTTCGCTTCTACAAACCAGATACTTGCAGCCATCGTCCTTTGGACTGCAGCCATGTATCTTCGCCATGAAGGAAAGAATGGCTTTATTGCCGCTGTGCCTGCAACATTCATGACAGCAGTTACAGTTTCCTTCGTCTTCGACAGCAAGCTATATCTTGGCAGCATTCCATTCTTCCCTGTAATATCACGCTATGTAGGCGTAGGTATCGCCCTGGTTCTTTTCCTCCTCTTTGTCCTGAAGGCTCCAAAGGGAGAAAAGAAACTCAAGTAAGAAGGAAGGGTCTATGATTTTCATCCCACCCAAAGCTTTGGCTGAAGACACAATTGCAAAGGAAACCCTTAGGGAAGACAAAACCAATTGTCTCCACTATGAGGATTTCGGCCTTGGAAAGAAGGCCTTGTATGTCGGAATGTTTGGAATAAGCAGGGTGGGATATATTCCTCTCTCTTCAATAGAGCGTGTATATAAACGTCTGGGTGTAACCAAGGGTTTTTTCGAGGAAGGTAAGATCTACGGAACCCTTTGCTATCTTGTGGTAATCTTCGACGGTAGGGAAAAGGCCTATAGATTCACCCATGAAGAGAATCTCGACAGGCTTTTGGATGCCTTCAGGGGGAATACATCCATCCCAGTAGGGAAAAAGTGATGTGGTGCCGTAGTGAAAGCTACGGCATTAATTTATTCTTTATTGGGGTATAAATGGTCACAATAATAAATGGATTTAGCATTTTATACACTTTGCCTGTTGATTCCGAATCAACGCCACCTCTTTTCTTTTTACGTGATTAATAAAAGGTATTATTTTTAGACGTCACATAATCCTTCTTTCTGTCAATTTTTTTAATTGGCGATTTTTTAACTTTATAAAAATATAAAACCTTTAAATATAAGGAAATATATATCAATTTACATTGAATTATCAAAAAGTTGAAAGTAAAAAATTGACAACTTAAGTATTATTTTTGTCAATTTTCCACCCCAAAATGCTATTGCATACTTGAACCACAAAAGGTGGATATGTATGAAAAAGGAAAAAAAGAAGAGTGGACTACCAGTAGATCCATCTCTTGATGCTCCTCTTGGTCTTAAGCTGAAGAAGGACTGGTCCAAGTACAAGACTCTGTACTTCTTGTTTGTCCCTGTTTTGGTATATTACATTATATTCCAGTATGGCCCTATGTTCGGCCTTATCATTGCTTTCCAGAACTACAAGCCTAGGTTGGGATTCTTCAAGTCTCCTTTCGTTGGGCTTGAGCATTTTAAGAACTTCATCAGCGACTACTATTTCAAGAGAGTATTGACAAATACCATCAGAATATCGGTGACTAACCTGATATTCTCCTTCCCTTGTCCTATTCTTCTTGCAATATTCATAAGTGAGCTCAGGTCCAAGAAATATTCAAAGGTGGTCCAGACCATCACTTATATCCCACACTTCATTTCTGTCGTTGTCGTTACATCCATTCTGATGGATCTCACAGGAAGAAACGGTGCCATTACAACATTCCTTTCTCACTTTGGTTTCACTCCAGTGACAATGCTTAATGAACCAAAATACTTCCTTCCCCTCTATATAATCTCCAATATCTGGCAGAACATCGGATGGAACTCAATTGTTTATCTTGCTGCTCTTCTGGCTATTGATGCACAGCTCTATGAGGCTGCAAGAATCGATGGAGCAGGAAAGCTGAGGCAGCTATGGTCCATAACGCTTCCTTGCTTGCTTCCTACAATCATAGTCATGTTGATCCTCCAGATAGGAAAGATGTTCAACGTAGGTTACGAGAAGATCATTCTTATGTATAACCCGATGACTTATGAAGTGGCCGACGTAATCAACTCATACGTATATAGGGAGGGTTTGTTGAATCTCAACTACTCCTATGCTGCTGCAGTCGGTATGTTCAACTCAATTGTAAGCTTGATCCTTGTATGGTCCACCAACAAGTTGTCCAATAAGCTTACAGGTTCAGGTTTGTGGTAATAGGAGGAAAGATATGAAAGTCAAATATACAGCTGGTGAACAGATATTCCACGCATTCGTGGTATTGGTGACATTATTGCTTTCTTTGGCAGTTGTCATTCCTCTTATGAGCATCGTCTTCGCTTCATTCTCCGATCCTTATGAGGTCATGAAGCATTCAGGCTTATATTGGAAACCAATTAAATTCTCCCTTTATAACTATCAGATGGTTTTACAGGATAAGAGTATTCTTACAGGTTACATGAACACAATCTTTGTTGTAGTCGTAGGAACAAGCCTTAACCTTGTGATGACAATCATCTCTGCATATGTCCTTTCAAGAAAGGGGCCTATGTTCATTAAGTTCTTTACTGTAATGATTGTCTTCACCATGTATTTCCAGGGTGGTACAATACCTACATATATTGTTGTAGATAAACTCCATCTGGTGGGAACCAGATGGGCCCTCATCCTCCCAGGTGCTGTAAATACCTTCAACCTTGTAGTCTTGAGGACTGCAATGGCATCGGTTCCTGAGTCTCTCCCTGAGTCTGCAATGATCGACGGAGCAGGACACGCAACCATCCTTGCAAAAATCATGGTACCTGTAACAAAGGCATCCATCGCCGTAATTACACTTTACTATGCTGTAGCTCACTGGAACTCATGGTTCCCAGCTATGATCTACTTGAGAAAGAAGAGCATGTATCCATTGCAGCTCATCCTCCGCACTATCCTTGTACAGGATGAAACCAACGCAATGACTTCAGGTTCCATGGAGGCCATCGCCCTTTCTTCGGATTCAGTAAAATATGCAACCATCGTTGTAGCTACTGTTCCTATCCTCCTTGTATATCCTTTCCTCCAGAAGTATTTCGTAAAGGGTGTCATGGTTGGAGCAGTAAAGGGTTGATCTCATGATAGTACCGGGAATCGTAAGCGCAACATTCAAGACAAGAAGTGTAGAGGATGTTCTCTCCATTACAAAGAAGGCAGGACTGGCTGCCATAGAGTGGAGTGAGAACCACCATATACCAAAGGGAGATCTGGCTTTTGCTGAAAGAGTTTCCTCCCTTACAAAAGAAAGCGGCCTTGAGATTGCAGGTTATGGTTCCTACTACAGGCTTGGCCAGGGAATGGACATAAGGCCAAGTATAGATACGGCTTTGGCCTTGGGTACTAATAACGTAAGGATCTGGGCAGGAGGAAAGGCTTCGGATGATCTGGAGAGAGGAGAAAGGGATTCTCTTCTTTCAGAACTAAGAGAGGCTGTATCCATTGCAGAGAGAAATAAAGTGGTCCTGAATCTTGAGTGGCATAAAAACACACTTACAGATAAAAACCAGTCAGGATTGGATGTGCTTTCTTCTCTTTCAAGCCCATATCTCAGGACTCTCTGGCAGCCGACACAAGCCCTGTCCTTTGAAGAGAGGGCCAGAGGCTTGGAGATGATTCTTCCATATCTATCCTACCTCCATGTCTACTATTGGGATGGTAGCGGAAGGAGGCCTTTTGAAGAGGGTCTGGACCATTGGAGAAAATATTTCTCCATTTTGGATGAAGAAAAAAAGTATTATGCTCTCTTGGAGTTCGTTTTAGGTGATTCTGAAGAGCAATTTGAAAAAGATGCTGCAACTCTACTGGAAATGTTGCAGAAAGGAGTTTGAACATGGCCGATATGCATGTGGATTGTTTTGATATGATCAATCCATTCGTAATTGCTTCCTCGCCTGCAACCAGAGGTGCAGATAATGTAATAAAGAGTTCCGCTTGTAAGCCAGGAGCCATTACAATGCGTAACTTTGGACACGGTATGGGTGGGGGTGGCTTCTTCTATCCTGGATTCGATGCTGTGGCCAAGGGTCAGCCTGCCTTCCATTCCCATGCTGTGGGCAATCAGCTTGCAGATAAGATCGATACTCTCGATGAGTACTGCGAAGAAGTGAAGAGAGCCAGAAGGGATATGTATCCTGAAACAAAGCTTTGGGCTTCTGTAGGACACTATCATGATATAGAGAAATATCCTGATTGGCAGAAGAGATGGAAGACAGAGGCCAAGGAGGTCGTCAATGCAGGAGCAGATGCCATTGAGCTCCATTTCAATACTCCCGGTGTCGCAACGGCTTCAGATAGACAGTTCAACTACTATCAGCTTATTGAAACCTGCACAAAAATGATCAAAGAGGCGGTTCCTGATGTTCCTGTAATGGTGAAACTGGCTATAGAGGACATCGATTGTCTAACATCGATCCGTAGGGCGGTGGCTGCAGGAGCAGATGCCGTAGGTCCTACAGCCAGATGGAAAGGCTTCTACTTCGACCTAGATTGGAAGACTACTGAAGCCCGCCCAGGTGCAGGCTACGGCGGAACCCAGGCCAATCCTGTGGTCTGCTTCGAGATTGCGGATGCAAGAAGCAAGGGAATTACAATCCCTATGTATGCCGGAGGCGGAGTATTTTCCTATGACCAGGCTCTCCGCTATATAATGGCAGGAGCTGAAATGGTTCAGCTTGGAGCTATTGCCTGCTCCGGCGGTATCAAACAGTGCCAGCGCATTATCAAGCAGTGCTCAGACTGGATGGACGAGAATGGCTTCAAGTCTGTGAAGGAACTTCAAGGAGAAGCCCTCAAGCTCTTCAACATGGACCAGAGTTTTGCCAAGGAAAGGCAGAAGAAGCTTGGAGAAGCATACAGGGTACGTATGGTGGACCAGGAAAAGTGCATCGGCTGCGGAAGATGCGAAGATGTCTGCTGGTACAAGGGTATCGCCCTTGAGGGCAGAAAGGCACAGAAGACAGAAAACTGCATCGGTTGCGGCTACTGTTTCCAGGTTTGTCCTACAAAGGCTCTTGAAGTCGATGCCAGAGGCATATTGAAGTCTGCTTTCGAGGAGAATTGAAGTGTCTGTAAAAGTTCTTTTGTGCGGCATGGGTGGATATGGTGAGAACTACGTCAAGGAGTATCTTGAAAGGGATGTCCTTGGCTCGGTTCTTGTGGCCATTGCGGATCCCTTCGCCTCAAAAAGCCCTTTATATGAAAGCGTAAAAGAGAAGGGAATACCTATCTACTCTTCTCCAGATGAGTTTTTTGCCTCCAACAAGGTGGACCTCACCATTATTTCCTCTCCTATACATACCCATTACCCATATGTAATGCTGGCCTTGGAGAATGGAAGCAATGTCCTGACGGAAAAGCCCGTCTGCTTTGATGAAGACCAGATTGAGAGAATGGAGAAAAAGAGCAGGGAAACAGGATTGTTTGTAGCTGTAGGCTATCAACTGTGTTTCTCCCATGAGATCCTTGCAATAAAGAAAGACATTCTTTCCGGCATCTATGGAAAGGCCAAGAGACTCAAGACACTGCGCTTGATGAGACGTAACGATATCTACTACTCCAGGTCTTCCTGGGCAGGAGCTCTTCTATGCAGCGGAGAGAAGGTTTATGATTCCCCCTTCACCAACGCCTGTGCCCATCAATACCAGAATATGGTTTTCCTTTTGGGGAAAAACATGGATGAAAGTGCAGTGAGCGTAAAGTGTGAAGGCTCCTTGTATCGTGTAAGACCGACCATAACCAATTGTGATACAGCTTCCTTGAAGTTCACCACCGAAGATGGCGTGGAGCTGTATTATTACTCTTCCCATGCCGTGGATGAAGTCAAAGTCGGTCCTTGGAACTACTTTGAGTTTGAAAACGGATATATGGAGGACACAGGAAATGGTTTGGTAGGCCATCTCAATGATGGCAGGATCATAGACTATTCACTCCTTTCCAAAGGAGAAAGACTAGAGAAACTCTGGGAATGTGTCAGATGTGTAGAGGAAAAGAGAGTTCCTGTCTGCACACTCAAGACAGCCAAGGAACACACACATGCCGTTCTTTTGGCTCAGGAAAAGGGTGTAGTGGACCTTTCATCTTCCGCCGAAGCGAGGCTGGATGACAAGGAGAGCACATATTACACCATCCCAGGCTTGGGAAAGGCCCTTCAGGATGCCTATAAATCCTGGACAACGGAATTGAACCTAATTTAATTGGGCAACCAAAAAAAGGAGATATATTATGAAAAAAGCTTTTATTATTGCTTTGGCTATCATGATGATTGCTCTTCCTGTATTTGCTCAGGGCTCACAGGAAACCGCAGCAGAAAGTAGCGCTCCAGCAAAGATCACTTACTGGGCACCAATGAGCAGCAAGATCAAAAACGCCAACGATTTCTCTGAACTTCCATATTGGCAGGAAGTCATGAAGAGAACAAACACAGAAATCGAATTTACAAACGTTTCTTCCGAGAAAAGCATTCTCGGTGAGCAGTTCTCCATCCTCCAGGTATCCAGCGATCTTCCAGACATCGTCGAATACAACTGGGCTACATATGTAGGTGGACCTCAGAGTGCTATCGATGATGGATTCATCATTCCTCTCAACGATGTATTCGAGAAGTATTGTCCAAACATCACAAAGTTCCTCAACGAGCACCCGGACCTTGCAAAGGATTGTGCTACTGATGACGGAACATACTACTGCTTCCCATTCTTCAGAGGTGAATCCTATGAAAACAACAGCCTTCTCTTCTCTGAAGGACCAGTCTATAGAATGGATATCCTGAAGTCTCTCGGTTTCGAGAACCCTCCAGAGACAGCTGAGGAATTCTATGAAGTATTGGTTGCAATCAAGAACGCTGGCGTTGTTGAGATCCCATTCTCCATCAGAGCTGAACACATCAACAGAATGTTGGCTCCAGCATTCGATTCTTGGGATACTTGGTATGTTGAAGACGGCCAGGTCAAGCATGGTTATCTTGATGACAACAGATATGACTATCTTGCATTCGTCAACAAGCTCTACAAAGAAGGCCTCTTGGACAACGACTACATGTCTGTAAACAAGAACGGCATGAACTCCATGTTCCTCAGTGGAAGAGTTGCAGTTGCATACAACCCAGGTTCCCTTATCGGAAACGCTGTTGCAACAATGCCTGATGCAGAAATCTCTTCTGCAAAGCCTCTCTCTTCTGTAAAGGGACAGAACTCCAAGTTCGCCAAGATGAACACTGTATTTGATACAGGAGCAGCTTCTGCAGCAGCAATCACAACAAGCTGTAAGAACATCGAAGCAGCTGCAAGACTCCTTGACTACGCTTATGGCGAAGAAGGCCACCTCCTTGCCAACTTCGGTATCGAAGGCGTCACATACGAGATGATCGATGGATACCCGACATACACAGACTTCGTAAACGAGAACAAAGACGATGTCTTGGCCAAGTACACAAGAGCCAACGTAAACGGTGCATTTGTACAGGATCCAAGATATATCGATCAGTACTACGATGTAGAAGAGCAGGCTGAAGCACTTTCCCTCTGGGCTCAGACAGACTATGGTAAGTACATCCTTCCTCCAGTCTCCATCTCCTCTGAAGACGGAGCAAAGGTTGCTTCCATCATCAACAAGGTCAATACTTACGCTTCTGAAATGGAAAGCAAGTTCATCACAGGAGCTCTAGAGCTCAACGAAAAGACCTTTGCTGAATATCAGGCTCAGATCCGCTCATTCGGCATGGAAGAAGCTGTCGCCATCTACCAGAAGGCATACGATTCTTATCTCACAAGATAAGGAATGTAGAATCCTAATTGGACAGGACAGCTTCGGCTGTCCTGCCATTTATTAATACGACTTGAGGTTATCAATGAATTATACGGAAAAACTTATTGAACTCCTGGATAAAAACAATCCCGACTTGGCTCTTATGGGTGAAATTACAGGTGAAAAGCTTGTGGAGTATTACAGAAACAGAAAGAATCCTGTATATCTCTTCTCCATTGAAGACGCAGAAAAGTTGAAGGATGATGAGATTATCGATGATGCTGAAAAGGTAATGGAACACGATATCTTCGGCCATAAATTCAACGGCCCTATCGACTGGAAGTTTAATCCTACGACAGAAACCAGCAGGGATAATGAGTGGAGCTGGTCCCTTTTCCGTACAATTTATTGGCAACCCCTTGCAAGGGCATATGCCCTCACAAAGGATGAGAAATATACAAAAGAGTTTCTCTCCCAGATGCACTCCTTCAGGGAAGCTTGGCCTGCAGATGAGTTCATCAAAGACTTTACCTATGTCCCCAAGCAGCCCTTCCCGGGAACTGCCTGGAGAACCATAGAGACAGGCATCCGTGTTTATACTACATGGCTTCCTGTATTCGAGATCTTCCGCCACTCCAATGTGTGGACAGGTGAAGACCTTGCTTCCTTCTTGTTGGGAATAAGGGAGCATGCCTTGTTTTTGATGGGACATTATTCAAACCACACCAGATCCTCCAACTGGCTCAGCATGGAGACCAGCGCCCTGCTGCAGATTGCCATTATGTTCCCTGAGTTCAAGGAAGCGAAGGAGTGGTTCGATACAGCCTATGGTAGGGTGATGCATGAAGTGAGATTCTGCTTCAGCGATAACGGTATCCACATGGAGAAGACCCCCATCTACCATATGGTGGCTTCCATTGCCTTTGCCCAGGCCTTGGATTTGTGCCGAAAAAACAATATCTTTGTGCCGGATTATGCATGGGAAGTCATCAGAAGAAGCGCACTCTATATCTGCTCCCTCATCAAGCCGGATCTGTCCACGCCTATGATCGGTGACGCAGACAGGGACGACTTGACCGCAAGAAGGGCGGACACTTCCATCTATGAAGGAATGAACCTTTCCTTCTTCCCTGAAGATCTCAACGAACTCAGGGCATATATGAAATGGATGTATTCCCTTTTCGGAGATAAGGAATTCCTGTATTTCACATCCCTGAGAAAAGAAGGGGAGGCTCCCAAGGAAAATGACTACAAATACAGCGAGGAAGGTGTATATGTAATGCGTTCAGGCTGGGATGACAAAGCTGATTACCTCTGCACCCATGCCACACAGCTTGAGCTTGGAGAACGCTCCACCCACAGCCACAACGACTGTATGCATGCCGAAGTCACTCTTAAGGGTGAAGATATTTTGGTGGACTCCGGGCGATATATCTATCGTTCCTCCATCTGGAAGGATTGGAGGGCCTACTTCGTCTCCGCTCTCGCCCATAACACTCTTTATGTAGATGACCATGAAATGGGCATCATAGAAGGTGTGGACAGAAGACGAAACGTAAGGGCACTCTGCCACTTCTTCGGCGAAGAAAAGGGCTTGAAGATCATAGATCTTTCCCATAACGGATATGCTTATCTTCCAGACCCGGTTTTCCATAGAAGAAAACTTATTCTTCTTCCTACCTCCGTCGTAGTTTTGGTAGACTATGTAGAGGGGCCTGGCAAAGAAAACCATGATTTCCGTCTGATGTATAATTTCAACACTACATCGGTATCTCTGGATGGAAACCATGTGGATTACACATCCCTCCATGGTTTGGATTTCACTTTGGACTTCACAGCTTCCTGTGATTTCTCTTCACGCCTTCTTTGTGGAAGCGAAGATCCTAAAGGTGGATGGATAAGCTATGGATATCCAGTAAGAAAGCCTATCGGCCAGGTTACCTTCGCTTACGGAGGAAAGGCTCCTTTCATGGCTGCAACCATAGTCAAGGAAAAGGGGGATGATTCTTCTGTTTCCTTGATTGGAGACAGTGTAGTCATAGAGAGCAAAGGAAGAAAGTGGATAATCAAAAAGGAAGGAGTTGAAGCATGAGATTCGGTCTCTGTACAGATATAAGAAATGTAAAGGATGTCCAGGAAGTAGGCTTTGACTACATCGAAGGCAAGCTTAATCAGTTCGCTCTTTGGAGCGAAGAAGAGTTCGAGAGTGTCCTGGAGCTTTTTTCCTCCTCCTCTATAAAGATGGAGACTGCCAGTCTCCTTCTTCCTAAGACAATGAAAGTTATTGGAAGGGAGTATAATGAAAAAGAGCTTTTGTCATATTTGGATGTGGCCTTTTCAAGAATGGATAAGCTTGGCTCTTCCCTTGTGGTCTTCGGCTCCGGTAAGAGCCGCATGATTCCAGATGGAGAGACTTGGCAGAGGAGTTTTCTTTCCTTGGTGGAAGTGACGAAGCTAATTGGAAAAAAGGCAGCTGAATATGGCATAAGTATTGCTATAGAACCATTGAATAGAAGTGAAACCAATCTGATAAACACTCTCTCAGAAGGCGCAGCTCTACAAGCTGAAGTCGCTTTGGACAATGTAGGGCTTTTGGCAGATGCTTTCCATATGAGAAAGGAAGAGGAGGATATGGGGAAAATCAGCCTCTGTTCCCCTCTTCTCCACACTCATATCGCCCTCAAGGAGGGAAGAGCATATCCTGTGGAGAAAAGCGGGGAAGTGGAGGAGTTTTTCCAAGTCCTGAAGGCTTCCGGATACAGAGGAAGAATGTCCATTGAAGGAAAGAGCGAAGATTGGAAGGCGGATTCCGTAAGGGCTCTGCAGGTATTAAGAGGCTATGACGAGGCCTAAGGAGGAAATAATGGATAAAGTAAGAATAGGAATCATAGGCTTCGGCCACATGGGAAACCAGCACTCCAATGCACTTTTGGCAGATAAGGTGCCAAATGCAAGATTGGCTGCCATAGCAGATATAGATCCAAAGAAGATAGAGAAGGCCAAGGCTCTCGCAGGAGACAAGGTTGCATATTTCTCCTCTGCAGAGGAACTGATGGATTCAGGGCTCGTGGATGCCGTAATACCTACCTGCCCACACTATTTCCATCCTGTCTATGGAGTCTATGCCTTGGAGCACGGCCTCCACTATCTCTGTGAGAAACCTGCAGGTGTATATACAAACGCCGTAAAGAAGATGAATGAAGTGGCGGAGAAGTCAGACAGAGTATTCGGAGTAATGTTCAATCAGAGGACAAATCCCCTCTATCAGAAGGCTAGGGACCTGGTACAGAGCGGAGAAGTGGGACGCATCCTTCACTGCCACTGGCTGATTTCTTCCTGGTTCCGTCCTCAATCGTACTATGATAACTCCGATTGGCGTGCCACCTGGAGGGGCGAAGGCGGTGGTTTGTTGATGAATCAGAATCCCCATAACCTTGATCTTTGGCAGTGGATCTGCGGCATGCCCAGCCGTGTAAAGGCTGAAGTATACTATGGAAAGTATAGGAACATCGAAGTTGAGGATGATGTATATGCCCTTATGGAGTATCCTGACGGCCATATCGGAACATATATCACGACAATTGCCGACGAGCCTGGTACAAACCGCTTGGAAATCTCAGGTACAAGAGGAAAACTTGTTGTTGAAAACGACACCATCACATTCTGGCGCACAAGGGAGGATACTGATGACTTCCAGAAGAGATTCAAGGGAGAGATCGGGCACCCCGAGGTATGGAAGTGCGAGATACCTGTAAAGGGAACATATACTTCCCATTGTGGTATCATCAAGAACTTCTGTGATGCAATCCAGAAGGGAACTCCTCTTCTGGC
>JALFRH010000051.1 GCA_022785155.1 Spirochaetales bacterium | reverse complement strand
TGATGAGTACCGATACATGCTCCACTTCTTTGAAGTTTTTCTTATCATTCTTTCCCACGGAAATACCTATGAGAGTCTGGGTTGAGCCACGTAGTGCATATCCTGGGACATAGAAGATGGTCTCAGCCGAGAGGGCGATGGAGTGGGCTGCAAAAGTAATGGTCCCCATTCCTGAGACAAGGGAGGCAAAGACAATATGCCCCAGGCAGCTGGTGGTGCTTGTAGCTGCTGCAGGAATGGATATCGAGAAGGCTTCCTTCATGATCTTCTTCTGTTTTTCCCTCTCTCCGTCTTCCCTTCTGAATCTTATCTTCTCGTTTTTCAAGGCAAAAACAAGCATCAAGACCCCACCTAGGGAGAAGGAGATGAATGTGGCCCAGGCGGCGCCTACGACTCCCTTTTTGAGGGTATAGATGAAGATATAGTTCAAAATGATGTTCAGAATATTCTGGGACAGGTTGATCACCATTGGAGTCTTGCTGTCCTTCACAGCCCTCAAGGCACAGGCTTCTATTCGGGAAATGGATCTGAAAGGAATGGCGAGGGAAATGATGAAGAAATAATCTCCGGCACTCTTTATTATGGCCTCGTCTGCATTCATCCAAATAGGTAGGACATGGGCTATGGAGAGGGAAATGACACATATGACGAAGCCTGCTCCCAAACTCAGCAGAAAGCCTCCGAAGCTGGATTCCTTCATTCTCTTTTCATCTCCTGCACCTAAGCCTGAGCTGATCATGGCGGTCACCGCCACACCGAAGGCTGAAAAGAGGGAGCCGATAAGCCAGTTTACAGTGGCGGTCAGGTTTACTGCAGATGTGGCTTCAGCACCAAGCCGCCCTACCATGGCTGTATCCACATACTGCAGGAGAGTAGAGAGAATCTCCTCTGCAATCATCGGCAGGGCTAGGGTTATGATGGCTTTGAATGTGTCGCTGGAACGGCTCTTCATTTCAAGACTGCCATGTAGTATTCATTAAGTTTTCCATTCTCATAGAGAAGCTTGTATAGGTTCTCGACAATGGGGAACTCTTTCTCTCTTCCAAGGGACTTTATCTTCTCTCTTATAAGTTTGATGGTCCTTCTTCCTTCTATGACTGTGGCTGCGTTTTTCTCGTCGTTGAACAAGAAGCCCTTTCCTATAAGCATACCGAAGGTCCTGTTCCTAGAGAGATCGTTAAGGGCTGTAAGGCCAAGGTCTCCCAGTCCGCAGTAGCAGAATATGGTGTCAGGAGAGCAGCCATAGACATCAAGAAGCTTTCTCATTTCCCTTACAGCCTTTGTGTAGACAAGGAAGTCTACGTTTGGCGAGCCATATTTTCCTGAAACCAAACCTATGGCAATGGCGTACATATTCTTCAATATGGAGCAGAGCTCGACGCTTCTTACGTCTTCAGTCCAGTCCAAGGTGAAGCCTGTCTTGGGAAGAACCGAGGAAGAAAAATACTCGTAGTCATCCTTGTTTCCTCCGAAAGTGAAGGAAGTGGGGAAACCGTTCATGGTCTCGATTGCAAAGGAAGGCCCCTTCATGCTGGCTCTTCTTTCGAAGGGAATATCTTCGGTGATGAAAGCTCCGCTGTCACTCATGCCCTTTGCCAAGTTGACGATCAATGGATTGTGCTTGGCTTCTTTCCTTATCCTCTCTGAAAATGGAACGATTACTGAGGAGGGCAATACCAACATTACAGCCTCTGCATTGCGAAATACGCTGTCGTCATCTGTTGCAGTGATACCAGGGTTCAGGAACTTTGTAGGAAAATACTTTGTGTTCTGATGGTTTGTGTTTATATCTTCCATTACATCGGTTTCTATGGTGTGGAGAATTACATGGTTGTTTCTATTCCATGCAAGTCTTTCAGCAACGGAGGTACCGAATACTCCGGCCCCTGCAACTACTATTTCATTCATTCTTTTTCTTCCTTTCTAATAATGTAGAGCCTGGAGGAATTGTCACGGAGAGTACGCATTCCTTCTTCGTTTCCATTACCGGAGACGTTATCCGAGAGGGAGATGCCGGCCCATTTCAACGCATCGCCTCCCAATGTATAACACTCAGTTTCCTGAGGGTAAAGAGCTCTCTGCTCCATTGTCTCCCAATGCTCACGAGCAATGAAGGTGTAATCATAATCAGGGGAGACTTCGTCGCAGTAGAGTTTCTCGGCTGTAGTGTTCATTTTGTTTCTCTTCAGGTAGTAGAGCATCATTACCACCGACTTGTCTCCGTTGGAGACTGTCCAGATGGTTCTGTTTCCCTCTTCCTGTATGTGGAAGTCTCCATATTGGAAGAGAGGCCTGTAGGCTTTATAGAACTCAATCTGCTGCTTGAGGGCGAATTTCTCCATCTTTCCCATTTCATGAGGGTTCAGGGAGTATTGTGGAATACCGAATGCAGATACGTTGAATTTCGTATCCATATCGATGCTTCTTCCTGTGTATCTGTCAGGATTGGATGCAATGGGTACAGAGAGCACCGATAGTGGATATAACCTTCCGGCTCCTTCCTCTATCTCCAATCTCATCAATGGGTCCGAACACTCTGTCATACGGATGGATGCAGAGTAGCTGAGCATACCCAGATCCAATCTCAAGCCTCCTCGGGAAGCTGTCTCGATGTATAGGTTGGGGTAGGTCTTGGTAATGGTATCCAGAATACGATAGAGGCCAAGGATATATCTATGGCACCACTCTCCGGTGTCCTTTTCCCCTACATTTGACCAAATGTCGCTTTGGAAACGTGAAAAACCCCACCTGATGTAGTCCAAGTTCGCAGACTCGATTATTCCAACCAGTGTATCTATGGCCCAATCCTGGACATCGGAGCGGGAAAGGTCTATCAAGTGCTGGCTTCTTCCTAGGGCGCTTCTGGAGGCGTCCTTTCCCACAACCCAGTCAGGGTGTGCCTTATATAACCTGCTTCTTTCGCTTATGCCTTCAATTTCGAACCAAAGACCGAAGAACAGGCCTTCGTAGTGTATTTCGTTGGCCAGTTCCTTTATACCGGAAGGGAAGTGCTTTGTATCCGGATACCAGTCTCCCAGACTTGTCTTCTCGTCGTCCCTGGCGCCGAACCAGCCGTCATCCACGACGATGCCTTCAATGCCCAGTTTCTTGGCTTCCTTGGCCATTACAGCAACTTCCCCTTCGTCCGGGGAGTAGCCCAGGGTATCCCAAGTATTAAGCATAATAGGCTTCATCCTATCTTTCCAAAGGCCACGGCGAATGGCTTTGTTTATGAAATTCCTCAGTTTCTTCTCCGCTTCCTCCTCCCCCTTTTCAGAGTGGATCAAAACGGATTCAGGAGTTTCGAAGAACTCATCTTTTCCAAGCTTCCACATAAACATATCAGGGTTTATGCCACTGACGATATGTACTGAGTCATGGTTTGTCTTTGTCACAGATGTCCTATGGGGCCCTGAATACACAAGGGACATAAGGTAAGTGTCACGGGAAGTGGAGACTATGACTGCCGGGTCGTTTTCTCCGCTGGATATGGTTCTCGATTCGTTGATGAATGTTCCTGTGGAGAGTGTTGTGGTCTTTCTCATCTTCTCTCTTCCCCAGGCTCCGTTGAATGTGGTGACGGATACTTCATCGCTTCTGAAATCGATTTGTGAAGAGGCTACGGAACGCAGGGTAAGAGGGGAATCTGAGTCGTTGAATACTACGCTTCGCCTTGTAATTGTGTCTGCAGAGTAGAAGGAAGTGTAGTAGGTGATGAGCCTGATGTTCCTGTCTTTGTCTCTATATGTGACTTCCAAGGTCTCCGCTTCATTGGTTCCTGCCACGGCCTGTGGCATTTTGACGCCTTTGAATCTCAAAATGCCAGGATGGATTGCAAAAGACTCGTATCTGAGATTGAGGGTCCTGTCTCCCTTTTCGCCCCAGCTAAGGGCCACTGCCGGGGTCCTATAGTCCCCACGGCCCTCTGTAGAGAACTCCAGGAGGGTGTCGTCAAGAGAGAACTCGCTGTAGGAACGGTCGCTGATGGTGCTCATTACAGGAGCTTTCATATGCTTCTCGCTTAAAGCCGACGCAGCGGATAAAGGATTCTTTATCCTTCTGCCCCAATAAATGTGTTCAGGATACCCTGTGTCTCCTGTATTGAAGACATAGCTCGTGTTCTCTGTATAAATGTGAAAGAAACCGTCAATCTGCTCTACCATATCGTAATGATAAGTCAAAGAAGGATATTTGTCATTCTTAGAGGGAAAAGCCCACGAAACAAACACTTTCGTCTTTTTGCATTCATCACAGTAACTATTACCGTCCTCTTTGTGTTAAATTATTTGTATGGATATAAGAAGACTATCCCTTTGGGAAGGAAGAGATGCAACATATATGTCCAATGGCTCCTTTTTCGTGGTGACGGAAGACCAGGGGGAGATTACTTTGGAAATCAGCGTTCGAAACGGACAGGGAGCAAGAATATCTCCCCTTTGCCTTCCTTATTTCAGAGGAACAGGTAGCGGCGTCATGAGTGATGAAAACGGCCAATGGTGGAGGATGAGGCAAGGCCTTTACCAAGCGGGAGGCATGTATTTCTCCTTTCCCTCCGGTAAAGACGATCAGATCACCACAACCAATACCTATTGGAGCGTAAGACGCTACGGTACTGAAGACGAATTCGGAGGCGTATGGAAATACTCCGAAATGAAGAGCAGGGAGGCCGGCAACAGATATAAAGTGGGGAAGGTGGACCTGGTGTTGCCGGGGCACGACGTGCTCTATATGGCTTATTCCATTACAAATCTTGGGGATACAGTTCTTAAAGGAAATCCCCAGTGGACTGCAGTGCTGTCTTCTCCATTGGTTGAGAAGGGGACATATATCAACACAAACGCCAAGAAGTTCAATGTATTTCCTGTGGCTTTCAGAGAGTCTGGAGTCAATAGATTCATACCCAATATGGTCTTCTCGGATCTAAGGAAGGCCCCATTGTTGAAGGGAGGAATAGCCGATGCTTCAGTGGTTCCGTCCCCCACAGGCACCTATGACTATATTATGGGCTGGCTTTCAGAAGAACCTGTGTCATGGCTGTCTGCGACAAATCCCTCCGACCAGATGTCCTTTATGATATTTACACAAAAAGAGCAGAGCGTGGATGAGTTCTCCATGCCTTTCTGCACCATAGGCCAGAACTGGTATGGAAGAATGGATGCTCCTTGGGCTCTTTTTGATGGAGCCACACCACAGGTGAAGTCCCTGTCCCTGGGGTATTCCTATGGAGAGAGCGGCTCCATGAACTTCTCCCTCAATCCTGGAGAGACCAAGACCTGTTACGTGGCGGCGATGTTTTCTTATATCGACAACCAGCGTCTTGCTTCCCTTGGTTTCTTCTCAAACGAAACAAAGCCTGAAGGTTTCATGCTCAAGAGGACCAAATCCATGTTCCTCTGTGAGGCAGATACTGCCTTCAAGGCTTTGAGAAAGGTATCAAAAAGGCTCTTTTTCCGTGCTCAGAACGGAGAAGAGGGAAATCAGTAAGCGTTGTAAAGCTCAAAGAGCACATCATCATAGACGTCATAAAAATATGCATCGTAGTGGGGATTGATGGTGCTCATGCCGAAATAGGCCTTGCATGATATGAAAGATGCGGGGCCTTCATCCACATTAATGGTTGCCGATGCCATTACACCGAAGGTAAAGCCCAGAGGGTTTCTAGTTTTTCTCTCCTCTGTAGGAACCAGTGTCAAGGCGAAGGTTCCTCCCACACCGATACCAAGGGCTGAGTCATCTGTGATTTTATCTTTCTGTACATCAAAAAGGGGGCCTATCATTCCATTGATTGTCAAGTTGACGTTTACATCCGTTGCAAAGGAAGGACCGAAACCCATGGCAATGTCGGCTATATAATCTCCCTTGGAGAATCTTTTGAGGCCGAAGTCTACATCTATCAGTGAGCCGCAGCCAACAGTTGTGTTTTCAGATACAGAGGCTCCATAGTGATATAACATATGAAAGCCCATATAGGGCCCGTCTATAGCGTTGTTCCAACCTGAATCAAAGGCCATGGTATATAATTGGCCGGCAGCAAAGGAAGAGCAGAGCACAAAGGTGAAGATCAAAAACAAAGTAAGAATTCTTTTCATGAAAAAAGACTAATACTACAAATATCATGTGTCAATCTTACTGGAAAGGTCTCTCAGAAGAGAGCCGATCAAGGGTGGAAAGAGAGAAAAAGAATTGGAGAGTGCGGCAATTATTCATCATCTTCTTTTTTGAATGACCATTTCCTCTCCAGATGTTTTCAGTCGATTCCAAAGACATGGTTTTTGTAAAAAAACTAGGAATATAAAGTTTGAAAGACGGTGAAAATAATTTCCAATAATATAAACTTTATAAGTATTTTAAAGGCGAAAACAAAGGTAGAGGTATGAGAAAATAGGGGGTCAATCACTTTCTTTGTGGGGTGAATGGACAGCTTGAAAGATAGCATATATGGTTAAACTTGAAAAAGTTTTTATATAATATGAAAATATTATTTCCATAACATTTTATAATATAAGAAATTATTTGACTTTTATAAAAAATGCATATTTTGTTAATAAAAATTCTAAAAGTTGAATTCAATGACTTGAAATGAATTTTACAATTAATCTATCATCCATTTATTAAAAATAAGGAGTGGCTATTATGAAAAAAACAATTGTTATAGTTCTCGCCGTCCTCCTCTCTATGTCCTTTGTATTTGCAAATGGTGCAGCAGAACAGGCAGCGGCAGCAGATCCAAATGATTTTCATGTTGGAATCGTCACTGGTACAGTTTCCCAGAGTGAAGACGACCTGAGAGGCGCAGAAGCTCTTATTGCCGAGTACGGCGCTGTCAAGGATGGCGGAATCATCCAGCATGTCACTTACCCAGACAACTTCATGGATGAGCAGGAGACTACAATCGCTGTAATCGTAGGTCTTGCAGATGATCCCAAGATGAAGGCCATCGTTGTCAACCAGGCAGTTCCTGGAACAACTGAAGCATTCCGCCAGATCAAGGAAAAGAGACCTGATATCCTCTGTTTCGCCGGTGAAGCCCATGAAGATATTCCTGTCATCAGCAGCACAGCCGACCTTGTATGCAACAACGACTTCGTTGCACGTGGATATTTGATCATCAGGACAGCTCATGAGCTTGGATGTGATACTTTCGTACATATCTCTTTCCCACGTCACATGTCTTATGAGACATTGAGCCGCCGTGCAGCCATCATGAAGGTCGCTTGTGAAGAGTTCGGCATGAAGTTCGTCCTTGAGACAGCTCCAGACCCGACAAGTGACGTTGGTGTTGCAGGTGCTCAGCAGTATATCCTTGAGAAGGTTCCTGCTTGGATCGAACAGTATGGCACAAATGCAGCATTCTTCTGTACAAACGATGCACACACAGAACCTCTTCTCAAGCAGTTGCTTCAGTATGGCGGATACTTCATCGAAGCTGACCTTCCTTCTCCTCTCATGGGATATCCTGGAGCTCTCGGAATCGACCTTTCTGCAGAAGCAGGCGACTTTGCGGCAATCCTCAAGAAGGTTGAGTCTGCAATCGTCGAGAAGGGCGGTGCCAACAGATTCGGAACATGGGCATTCAGCTATGGATATACTCAGTCTGCAGCTCTTGGACAGCATGCAATTAACTGTATCAAGGGTGAAAGCGAGCCTACCAAGCTTTCTGACCTCTGGAAGGCATACAACAAGTATACTCCAGGTGCCGAATGGAACGGTTCCTTCTACACAGATGCAACAACAGGCGTCAGAAGCAAGAATACAGTCCTCATCTACCAGGATACTTATATCATGGGTGGAAAGGGCTTCATGGGCAACGCAGATGTTGAAGTTCCAGAGAAATACTTCACAGTCAAGTAAGTTTCTCCATTGGCCGGAGGAGACTCCGGCTTTTGAAATTTGGGCTCGTAGTTTGGGCCCAATCTTCAAAAAGAAATAGTCAGGTGGTGTATTGCATGGCTCCAGTTTTGGAAGTAAGGAACATCAGCAAGGATTTTTTCGGCAACCAGGTTTTGAAGGATATAAACTTCACTCTGGAAAAAGGTGAGATCCTTGGACTGGTAGGAGAAAACGGTGCCGGTAAGAGTACTCTCATGAAGATACTCTTCGGTATGAATGAAATAGCTGAGACGGGAGGATACGGTGGATCCTTCTTTTTGGATGGGGTTGAAGCCCACTTCGCTTCACCCTTTGATGCTTTGGATGCAGGAATAGGCATGGTCCATCAGGAGTTCTCCCTGCTTCCAGACTTCACCACTACGGAAAACGTAGTGCTCAACAGGGAAGCAAGGAAGAAGACCAATGTATTCAGCCTTATTTTCGGGGAAAGACTTGAGACTCTTGACCGAAAGGAGATGCAGAAGACTGCTCTTGAAGCCATCAATAGGCTTGGAGTAAGCCTGGATGAGAATATGCTGGTGTCCCAGATGCCTGTAGGCCACAAGCAGTTTACGGAAATATCCCGTGAGCTTAGCCGTAAGGGAATGAAGCTTCTCATTCTTGACGAGCCTACGGCCGTCCTTACTGAAAGCGAAGCCGAGACTCTCCTGAAGACTCTAAGGAAACTTGCAGATAACGGTATCGCCATTATCTTCATCACCCATCGTCTCCATGAAATCATGGAAGTGTCGGATAAGGTCCTTGTAATGAGGGACGGCCTCATTATCTCAAACCTCGACAAAAACAAGACTTCCATAAGTGAAATCACAAAGGCCATGGTAGGCCGTGAGGTGAAGGAAGAGAAGAGGGAAGAGAGGGATAGGAAACTGGATGGAGAGGATGTAATGACAGTGGAACACCTTTGGGTCAATATGCCTGGTGAAACTGTCAAAGACTTCTCAATCACAGTAAAAAAAGGTGAGATTCTCGGTATCGGAGGTCTTGCGGGGCAGGGGAAGCTTGGAATTCCCAATGGAATCATGGGGCTCTATGGTGCAGGAGGAAAGGTCACTTTCTGTGGCAAGGAAGTGAAGCTAAATGATCCGGATTGGTGTATCCGTAATGGTCTTGCCTTCGTCAGTGAAGACAGGAGAGGCGTAGGACTCTTGTTGGACGAAAGCCTTGAATGGAACATCACCTTTACTGCAATGCAGGCACAGAACAAATATCTGAAGCCTCTTCTTGGCGGCGCAATAAAGTGGCGTGACCAGAAGACAATTGAAGATGTAACGAATAAATATATCAAGGAGCTTCAGATTAAGTGTACTTCCTCCAAGCAGAAGGCCAAGGCCCTCAGCGGTGGAAACCAGCAGAAGATATGTCTTGCCAAGGCCTTTGCCCTGGAGCCCAAACTTCTCTTTGTTTCGGAGCCCACCAGAGGAATCGACGTAGGAGCCAAGGCCCTTGTTCTTGAAGCTTTGAAGAAGGCCAACAGAGAGAACGGCACCACCATAGTCATGGTGTCTTCAGAACTTGAGGAACTGAGAAGCATTGCGGACAGAATCGCAATCATTACAGATGGAAGAGTGGAAGGAATTCTTCCTGCCTCCGCTTCAAGCACAGAGTTCGGTGCCCTGATGATCAATGCAAAGAAGGCTTTGGATAAGGAGGCTGAAAAATGAAAATTGCACTATCTGGGATTTCATTAAAGGAAAGGGTGAAGAATTTCATCGATTCCTTCGGCTGGCCCCGCCTGATCATTGCAGGCTTCCTTCTATTATTGTTCCTGGTGGCTCCACTGGGAGGAATAAGCATTCTCACCAGTATTTCCGACGTACTTATGAGATTCGGAATGAACTCCATTATGGTTCTTGCCATGGTTCCTATGATCCACAGCGGCTGCGGCCTTAACTTTGGTCTTCCATTGGGAATCATCGCAGGGCTTTTGGGAGGAACCCTATCCATGCAGTTCGGGTTTACAGGGGCTTTGTCATTCTTTGTGGCCATAATCATAACGATATTCTTCGGAACAATCTTTGGCTGGGCCTATGGAACACTCCTTAATAAGGTAAAGGGTGGAGAGATGATGATTGCAACCTATGTGGGATATGCAGCGGTATCCTTCATGTGCATCATGTGGCTTCTTCTCCCATATACAAACCCTCAGATGGTTTGGGGATATAAGGGGACTGGTCTAAGAACCACCATAAGTACCGAGGGACACTATCTCCACGTACTTTCAGACTTTTTGAAGATAAAGGTGGGTAACCTTGAGATTCCTACAGGCTCCCTGATATTCTTTGCCCTCTTTGCCTTCCTTATGTGGGCCTTTCTGCACACAAAGACCGGTACAGCCATGACAGCTGTAGGCTCAAACCCCACCTTTGCCAGAGCTTCAGGTATAAACGTCGACAGGACCAGAACCCTTTCTGTAATTATGAGCACAGTTCTAGGGGGCATAGGAATCTTGACCTATCAGCAGGCTTTCGGCTTCATCCAGCTCTATATGGGTCCTTTCTATATGGCCCTTCCGGCTGTATCTGCAATCCTTATAGGTGGAGCCAGCGTGAATAAGGCAAGTATACCAAACGTAATCATCGGAACACTTCTTTTCCAGGGAATAGTGACCATGACTCCTTCGGTAATGAACTCCTTGATACATACAGATATGAGTGAAGTAATAAGAATCATCGCATCCAACGGTATGATTCTCTACGCTCTTACAAGAAAGTCGGAGGTTAAGTGATGGGCGGAAAACTATTGACAGGAAAGAAGGCTGGAAGCTTCCTCCTAAATAACATTGTGCCGATCATGTTCATTGTCATCGGCGTAATCGGAATCGTATTCTCCGGCTTCTCCGGAACAGCCATAGCCAATGAAATGATGACAAGACTCAGCAGAAATAGCTTCTTGGTCATTTCCCTCTTGATTCCTATTATGGCAGGTATGGGTCTTAACTTCGGTATGACCCTTGGTGCCATGGCAGGTCAGATAGGCCTCATCTTCATTACCGAGTGGGGGATTGTGGGCATCCCGGGCATGGTGCTTGCTGCAATCATCAGTACTCCGATATCCATTCTTCTTGGATGGTGGTGTGGAAAGATCCTCAACCTTGCCAAGGGCAGGGAGATGGTCACTTCATACATTATCGGCTTCTTTGTAAACGGTATTTATCAGCTGGTGGTCCTTTTTATGATGGGTGTCGTGATTCCAATCAAAAGCGAGATCCTTCTTCCTAGAGGCTATGGTATCAGGAATACGGTAAACCTTATTGGAATCAGAAAGTGCCTTGATAACCTTATTCCCCTGAAAATAGCAGGAGTAAGTATTCCTCTTGCCACATTCCTTGTAATCGCTGTCCTCTGTGTCTTCATTCTATGGTTCAAGAAGACCAAGCTTGGTCAGGATATGAGGGCTGTGGGACAGGATATGGAAGTTGCAAGAGCCGCAGGTATCAAGGTTGAGGAGACA
>JALFRH010000011.1 GCA_022785155.1 Spirochaetales bacterium | reverse complement strand
CCGTCTACAGCACATATAAGCATCGCAACTATTACGATATCTGTCTTCATTTCATCTGAGAAGCAACCTATGACATCCACCATATCATCAACGATCTTCTTCAGTTCCCTATGCTCTTTTGAAAGGGATGAGAAGGCTCTCTTGGCATCGTTGTAGTCTATGGTATCACCAAAGAATGAGTGGAGAAGAGGGTAGATGAGTGCATACTCATCCTCAGAAAGCTTGCCGTCCGCTGCAATTGCTCCATAGATGAAGGATGCAAAGAGCTCAACCCCCGATAATCCGTCTTCAGAGAATGCCGACAAGGCAGGAATAAGCTTCAATGCCTTTTCTGTCAAAACTGCTGCATATGTATTAATGTCGATATTCTCAAAATCCCTGCAAATCTTATCAAAGTCTTTCATATTTATGTCCTTATATCCTAAATATCGCCAAGAAAAGGAAAAAGACAAAGGAAAATATATGGAGATTGTAAGAAGAATAAACACACGTCTTTGAGAGTTGACAAATCCTTTGGGCATAAATAGAATCTACATATTGATTAAGGGTTCTGAAACCCTCGTGTGAGTTCAATTATATCCAATAATATCACAAAATACTTAATTTCGTACGGGGTACCGATGTCCTCAGAAATGTTAGATGAGACTGTGGAAGAAAAGGCAATGGCCCAACAGGATCAGTCACAAGAAAAGAAAAAGGTAACTGTAAAGATTTCTCCTAAAAAGAGAGTATCTGTCAAAAAGAAGATTGAGACTCCTGAAGAAAAGGTCAATGAGGAACCATTACCTCTTTCTTCCTCTCCAGCAGAAGAAGAAAAAGAGTCTCCCAAAGAGGAAGCAAAACCAAAGAAGAGGGGAAGAAAACCTCACTCTGAAGAAGCTGCAGCTCCTCGTCCAAGGAAACCTAGGGCAAAGAAGTCTTCTGAAAAGAAAGAGCAGGAAGAAGCTATGCTTCCTTTTGATGAGCCGGAAAATGCTCCTGTGGAACCTGAGATAAAAGTGGAGTCTCCAGAGCCTGTCACGGAAGAGAAAAAAGAAGATGCTTCTGAAACAGTGGAAAAAGCAGAAGCTCCTATCTTCCAGGAGAATCAGGAAGCAGGCGAAGAAGCGCCTTCCCAGGAAGAAGGGGAAAAAGAAGAAGCCTCAGATAAAGAGGGGCAGGATCGCGAGAACGGCTCTGAAGAAAAATCATCAGACAGCGACAGACGTCAGGATAGAAGGGACCGTTTCAACAGAAACGACAATAGAAACAACAAATTCAAGAATAAAAAAGAACGAAGACCTTTGGAGGATCTGCCTCCTGAGATCAATCTTGATGAAAATCCGGATGCACCACGCCTATTTATATCAGTACTTACAGCTCTATCCCTTGATCAGGTAAGGGCGAGGGCAAGGGAAGATGGTATTCCTGAAGATGTAATTCTGGATTGCAGAAAACAGGATCTCATTGCCAAGCTTCTTCGCCTCCACTCCCAGATGGGTTGGGCTTTGATGGTGGAAGGCGTTCTGGAGATTCTCAATGATGGTGGATACGGATATATAAGATATGCTGTAAACAACTATCTTTCTGGAACTGAAGATGTCTATATTTCAGCATCGATGATAAAAGCCGTAGGCCTAAAGACTGGGGATACAGTCCTCGGCCAAATCAGAGCTCCAAGGGAGAATGAGAAGTCTGCAGCCGTCATAAGAGTCATTTCTGTAAACGGCGAAGAACCTAAGATGGCAAAGATCCGTGCTCCTTTCGATACTCTTACACCTCTCTTCCCAAATAAGCGCCTTAACTTGGAAATCGAGGAAGAAGGACAGAAATCCGAACTTTCCACAAGAGTTGTAGATCTCTTCTGTCCTATTGGAAAAGGACAGAGATCCCTTATTGTAGCTCCTCCACGTACAGGTAAGACGGTATTGATGCAGAAGATCGCCAACGCCATCACTACAAACCATCCTGAAGTGATACTTATGGTTCTTCTTGTAGATGAAAGACCTGAAGAAGTTACGGATATGAAGAGGAATGTAAAGGCTGAAGTAATAGCCTCCACCTTCGATGAACAGGCTACACACCATGTACAGGTTGCAGAAATGGTCATCGAAAAGGCAAAGAGACTTGTGGAATACAAAAAGGATGTGGTAATCCTCTTGGACTCCATCACCAGACTTGCCAGAGCCTACAACCAGACTGTTCCTGCTTCAGGAAAGATTCTCTCCGGCGGTGTAGACTCCAATGCTCTCCATAAACCTAAGAGATTCTTCGGTGCTGCAAGAAACATAGAAGAAGGTGGAAGCCTCACAATCATATCTACTGCTCTCATCGAGACAGGAAGCAGAATGGATGAAGTCATCTTCGAAGAGTTCAAGGGTACAGGAAACAACGAAATAATCCTGGACAGAAAGATGGCGGATAACAGAAAGTTCCCTGCAATCAACATTAAGAAGTCTGGAACAAGAAGAGACGACCTGTTGTTGGATGAGGTTTCTCTTGCAAGAACCTTCCTCCTCCGTTCTTCCTTCGGCAACCTTGATGATGTGGACATGTCAGTCGATATCATTGACAAAATGAGGAAAACAAACAACAATAGGGAGTTCCTCAATATGATGAACACCCCATTGAGGACTTGATGAGAAATTCCTTGTCTGTGAAAGCAGGCAAATATATAAGGAGAAAACCAATATGAAAGAAGGTATCCACCCAAATTATGAGCTTAAGGAAGTGCGCTGCTCATGTGGCAACGTGATCAAGACAAAGACAACAGCAAAGAGCCTCAGCATTGAAATCTGCTCTGCTTGTCACCCATTCTTCACAGGAACACAGAAGCTTGTAGACACAACAGGAAGAGTCGAGAGATTCAACAAGAGATACGCAAAGACAGCAAAATAAGCTCTTATATCTCAATTATGGCCGCAGGAAATACCTGCGGTTTTTTCATTTATGCCTTTTGTTTACACGTTTTGTTTAGTGTTAATCATTGTGTTATTGTGAATTATAAAAAATTATCTTTCCTTTTGGCCAAAAGCATTAGATACTTCTTCTTAGGAGAAAACACTTGGTCGATCAGGTTGAAAATCACAAAAAAGAATTCGGAGAGGTACCTATCCTTTCCTTTGATGTCCCACAGCCGACTGTATTGATGGGGCAGTTTTCAGACTTGATTGAGTCTAATTGTCTTCTGTGTCTTACGGATCAAGGTTTGTCTTTGTCCTTCTCTCCAAGGGAAGACAACATAATCAGGGTTGTAAATACTGTAAGGCAGGATAAAAAGAAGTTTTCATATCCAAATATAAAATATAGGCGGGAAGACCGTTGGGCCAATGCAGTAAAGGCTATCTTAAGCGAGCTTGCCAAGATGAACATCAAAATAAAGGGATACAATATCCTTGTGTCAGGTAGAGGTGCCGGAGCCGATTCCTGGAGCCTTACGGCTTCCCTGTATTTCGGTATCCTTCATGGCATCTCAATACTTGAAGGCCTTGATCTTTCCAAGGAAAAGATCTTGGAGATGTCCCACAACGCCAACTCCTTCGCTCCTTCTTATCAAGCGAAGAAAAGGGATGTATGGATTCTTTTGAATGCAAAGCCAGGAAAGGTCTACTATTGGTCTGAAAGAAAGGGAACTGGGGAAGAAATCCCATACCATAACTTTGAAAAACAATCCTACATAGTCTCATCATCCCTTCCTTTCTCCGTGCTGACTCCAGAAGAGGATGAGTTCAGGATCGAGGCCAAGGATGTGGTGTCTGAAATGGAGAGTAAATCCATAACACTTTCCGATATAAGAAAACTAAGTGAAAAAGAAGCCAGGAGCATGGTGTCCCGTTATCCTGACAGGGAAAGAAGGTGTCTGACACATCTGGTTGTGGAGAACGAATGCTGCCAGAAGGCGAAGGATTATATTGAAAAGGAGGATTTGGCATCTTTCGGAAAGAGCCTTTTCTCCCTTCAGAGATCCATTGTGGGAAATGCAGAGCTGACAAGCCCTGAGTTGGATTGGATCTGGAGACGGGGGCAGGAGTGTGACGGAGTCCTGGGAATGTGTCTTATTGGCATAGGAATTGCAGGATCTTTCTTGGTGGTCGTTGACGGCCGTGCCTTCAATCTATATGCTCGAAAGGAAGAGGAGTATGAAAGGATATTCGGGTTCAGATCCGTTCTCCGTCCTTTTGTCCCTCTTGGATCACCTTTTGAGGAAAGGCAGTAAATGCGAATTCTAATTTCAAACGATGACGGATTCATGAGAGAGGGAATCCGTACACTTGAGTCTGTGCTTATTAAGCACGGTCACGATGTATATTTGGTTGCTCCCCATACAGAGCAAAGTGCAAAATCCCATGCCATGACAGTCATTGGGGAGATTACTGTCTGGAAACATGATGACCATCACTATTCCCTGGAGGGTACTCCTGCAGACTGTGTGATATACTCCTTGAAATCCGGTCTTCTTCCTATAGTTCCAGACGTAGTCATCGGAGGAATAAACCATGGGTACAACCTTTCTACTGATACCATTTATTCAGGAACCTGTGGTGTGGCAAGGCAGGGAGCCATGTATGGATTTCCAAGTATAGCCATATCCACAATGTATGATGAAAACGGGGACTATGACTTTGTCTCCCCTTCCGAGTATCTGGCATCGAATCTGGAGTATTATTGTGATGCATTAAAGGGAGCTGAAGCCTTTCTTAACCTGAACTTTCCTCCCCATTGGAATGGGAAAGTTGAAAAAGCTTCTTTAGGTGTCATCCACTATAACGACCAGTTCTCCATTAAGGAGAAAGGTAATAAAATATCCATCAGGACAACAGGATGTGATCTATCTATGGTTCCATCCCCGGAAAGTGTAGGATATGAAATGGACAGCACCATCACAGACAGAGGTTCTGCTTCCATTACCTTTGTTGAAATAACTCCTGGATATGACAGGGAAAGGATGAATAAGCTTAAAGTGTAAGTTTAGTCTAACCTTGACGAGAAAGGATTCAAAGAATTACCTTTTAAAGAGAAGGAAATACAATATGGACAGAATTGTCTATCTTGACAACAATGCCACGACTCAAATGGCTCAGGAAGTCATTTCAATCATGGCTGAAAATGCCGGACTCTATGGTAATGCATCAAGTATGCATACCCTTGGCCGCTCGTCTGCATCGGCAATACAGTGGGCAAGAGAAGAAGTTGCGGCTCTTATAGATTCGGATCCCGGAGAGATTTACTTCGTCTCCGGTGCCTCGGAAGCCAATAATACGGTGTTCAATGTCTTTAGGGACAGAATCGATGCTGGTGACAAAAGAAATAGAATTCTCTTGTCTTCAGTTGAGCATCCTGCATCCATAGAGACCATGAAATACCTTGTATCCAAAGGCTACAAAGTCGAAACGGTCCCTGTGGATGGAGTAGGGGAGCTGAAGCTGGATGAACTGGAGAAGATGATGGGCGATGATGTATGCCTTGTGTCGATTATGACAGGCAACAACGAGTCCGGAGTCATACAGCCTGTAAAGAAAGCTGCTGAAATAGCACATAAATATGGTGCATATTTCCATACCGATGCAACCCAGGCTATTGGAAAGATTCCTGTAAGCGTCAAAGATATCGGTGCCGATTACCTATCCATGTCGGCCCATAAGTTCTATGGCCCTAAAGGAATTGGAGTGTTGTATGCAAAGAAGGGGGTACCTCTATCTCCATTTGTACATGGCGGACACCAGGAAAAGGGATATAGAGCCGGAACTTACAACAACCAGGCTATCATCGGCATGGGAAAGGCTGCAGAACTGGCAAGAGTCAACCTCAAGAGCGAACATGATCAGCTTTGGAGACTAAGGGAGAAGCTTAGGAAAGGAATCGAAGAGAGGATACCCAATATTGTCGTAAACGGTACCAACGATGAGGACAAGTGCCTGCCGGGAACACTTAATGTTTCTTTCCCTTCAGCTGAAGGAGAGTCTATTCTTCTCTATTTGGATATGGAGGGAATAGAGGTATCTACAGGAAGTGCATGTGCCTCCGGTTCTTTGGAGCCCAGCTATGTGCTTCTTGCAGCAGGAGTGGATGTCGAGTTGGCACATGGCTCCATCAGATTCTCTCTTGGAAGGTATAATACAGACGAGGATGTGGATTATACTTTGGAAAAGCTTCCTCCAATTATTAAGAAAATCAGAGAAATGAGTACAAGGAAGTAAAAATGGCACAGAGTTTTATGGCCCAGTGGGTATATACGGACATAGTTAAAGATCACTTTATGAATCCAAGGAATCTTTGGAAGGAAGGTGAAGATTTTGAGGCTGATGGTGTGGGTGAAGTAGGCTCTTTGGCCTGCGGAGACCAGATGAGGGTAGGCATCAAGGTGAAAGACGGAAAGATCAGCGATCTCAGATGGCTTACATATGGCTGTGCTTCAGCCATTGCCTCCACATCCATGATGAGCGTCATGGCCATAGGCATGACGCTTGAGGAGGCCTATAAACTGACACCGAAGGCTATTATGGATAAGCTTGGAGGCCTGCCTGAACATAAGTTCCATTGCTCAGTTTTGGGAGACAAGGCTTTAAGGGCTGCAGTGGATGATTATTTGGAGAAGAATAATCTTCCTAATCCATATAAGGCACAGTCCGCTGTAATCATCTGCGAGTGTAAGGATGTTACGGATCAGATGATTGAGAAACTTGTAAGGGAAGACAAGGTCAAAAACCTTGATGATCTATCTGCTCTTACAGGGGCTGGAACCGGCTGCGGCAAGTGTAAGGCAAAGCTTAAGGAAGCCATTGAAGAAGCAATGCATATTTTGGGTAAGACAAATTGAGTACTTACTATAAAGACACTGTAAAAGACGCTCTTTTTCCTAAAAAAAAGGGCGTCATTACTAAAAGAAACAAATATCTCAAAACAGTCGAGCCTGGAAAAATCAGCGCTCAGGAAGCAAAGAAACTAAGGGAAAAGCTCTCTCTCTCCATTGCAGTCTTTGCTTCTGTAATGAATGTCTCTCCCAAGACTGTGGAAGCCTGGGAGTCGGGGACTAATGAAATAAGCGGATCTGCCCTGAGACTGTTGGATATGATAAAAAAGAACCCCGACATCCTTCTTGAATGCGGGGCTTTGGAAGATAAGACGGCTCTCAAGTGAGATTGTAGGTGCTTCCACCTATAAACTCCCTCAATACAGAGTCTCCAGGTACTTCTTCCGATGGTATGGGGTAGACCAGTTCCAAGAATTCCATAAGCCTTCTTGCTGTTGTATAAGCCTTGCCTTCCTCCGGCTTAATGGATCTGAGGAGAGGCATTGCATAGGTGGAGAGAACTCCAAGTTCATATTCCAATGCACTGTTGATCATAATGTCTGCATTGTTCTGATATGGAAATAGCTGGCTCTTCTCCTCTTCCTCTATTCCTTCCCAGCTTTCAATGACGCTGGATACTGTGACACCCTTGGTCCTGCATTCCTTTACGATTCTTCTTAATAGCCTGTTGTCACGGGTGGAAATGCCACTCATGGTGTCGATACAAGGCTGGGTCAGGGCGGAAACATATACCCTGAAGGTCTCGTCGTCGTTAAGGGAAGGAATGAGTTTCTCATTCAAGGTCTGGACCCCTTCCACAACAAGGATTGTCTTTTCATCCATTTTGGCTCTTCCTACCCTGAATATTCTCTTGGCATCATATTGGCTCAGCCCTTTGAGC
>JALFRH010000236.1 GCA_022785155.1 Spirochaetales bacterium | reverse complement strand
TTAGCATTTAATTTTTTTTGCCGGTTTTACAAGTCAGCTCTTGGTCCGCAGTCTACGGCATGGCAAAGCCAGTCGAAACCAAAACACCCCCGATTAATAAGGCAAAACAATGATATATACTTATGTTACAAAAATCAATAGTGGAAGAAATTTATTCAGTTTTTTGAAACACTATAAAGAGTTATGATAAAAATAGTTATATACTGGCCTTTTGTAGATGTTCCTCTGTTTTTCTACCCCACTCATCCAAATCATCAAAATGCCAGTGGGCATATTCATCCAAATATGTCTCATCTCTGTTGACGATGCAGATCTTTCCTCCACTTCTAAAAGCCCTATAAGGAAGAGATGCTGCAGGTTGGACTACAAGAGAGGAGCCAAGGACTATACAGAGATCTGGAGACAAAAAGGATTTATCCGCCTTATATAGAAGTGAGGAATCCAAACCTTCGCCGTAGAATACGATATCCGGTTTGACAAGTCCTCCACAGTGGGGACACATTGGGAT
Organism: Spirochaetales bacterium; assembly: GCA_022785155.1. GTDB lineage: Bacteria > Spirochaetota > Spirochaetia > Sphaerochaetales > Sphaerochaetaceae > Ornithospirochaeta. The sequence goes on along the minus strand of JALFRH010000236.1, from coordinate 4,159 downwards.
TACATCTCTATCAACAAGTTCCTTTGTCCATTGGAAAGAAAAGCTTTCACCACACTTAGTGCATATACTTCTTTCTATGGTGCCGTGAAGTTCAAATACATTTTTACTCCCTTCCCTAGTATGGAGTCCATCAATGTTCTGAGTGAATATACCCTCAGACAACAGCCCTTTTTCCTCCATAATACGCAGTACCCTATGAACTACATTTGGCTTATAGTCATGCATGTTATACCAAGCATCCTTTGCCCAGGAATAGAAGACGGAGGGATGCTTGAGAAAGAAATCTATATCAAGAATATCCTCAACCCTCATGTGACCAAACTCTTGGCTGTAGAGGCCGTTGGATGACCTGAAGTCCTTTATTCCAGACAGGGTGGAAATACCTGCACCTGTCAAAACAACGGTTTTCTTTGATTTATCCAATGCATCAAAAAAAGATGTGTAATCACTCTCTCTCAATCTCTTCACCTCGGAATGTATTACCGTTAAGCTCAGTCGCCCTTACGTATACCACATCTCCATTCTTATGGGGCTTCAAAGGAAGAAAGGATACATATTCGTTGTGTTCAGTCCTTAAGAGATACCTGGAGCTGTCATCCCTGGTGACCGTCGTCACTATACCGACTGCATCAAAGGGAAGAGCTGCACTTTTGATTTTCTTCTGCCTCTCAATCTGCTCATTAATCAAGCGCTCAAGCCTCTTGATCTTGACGCCCTCTTCAATCTGGCCCTCCATTTTCTCAGCCCTTGTCCCCTCTCTGGGATTGAAATAGTACATGAATGCTTCCGTACAATTCATTATTTCCATCATAGATAGAGTCTCAAGATATTCTTCTTCCGTTTCAGAAGGGAATCCTACTATGACGTCTGTGCTTAGAGTCAAATCAGGTATTTCCCTCTTCATCTTCTCCAAAAGGGATATGAACTTCTCTCTTGTTGTGTGTCTGTTCATCAATTCCAGTATTCTGGAGTTGCCGGACTGCATAGGTAGATGAATATGCTTTGCAACCTTCTTGTTGTCTCTTATGACTCTGATAAGGTCATCTGAGAAATCTTTAGGATGAGGAGACTCGAATCTTACCCAAAGTATATTGTCCATATATTCGGTGATGATCTCCAATAGTTTCGGGAAGTCTATATTCTCTCCATTATATTCTGAGGAATATGAGTTGACGTTTTGTCCAAGAAGAGTTATTTCCTTCACACCCTTTTTGTCCATGAACTTGACTTCTTCGATTATACTTTCAACATCCCTCGATACTTCCCTACCCCTTACATAGGGTACGATACAGTAAGAACAGAAGTTGTTGCATCCATTCATAATGGGGATATAGGAAGAAAACTCACCTTCTTTGTAATGAGAGGAAAGGAATGAGTATTTATCATTCTTCTCTTCATCGCTGCCGAAGAGTAAGAGAGGAAGCTGGGCTTTTTCGTCATTGGATACTACATGGTCTACAAAGGGGCACTCTTTTTTAAGCTCTTCCCTCATTCTTGAGGCCATGCATCCAGTAACTATCAAAACCTGCTTTCTCTTCTTTTTTACGGCACTATAGAAACCAAGCCTACCCCAAATACGGTTTTCTGCAGTCTTTCTTACGGAACAAGTATTAATTAATACAACATCAGCAGCAAGAGGATCCGTTACAGCCTCCATGCCTCTCCCCTTCAACAATAGTTCGATGGCATTTGATTCAGCGACGTTCATCTGACATCCGTATGTTTCTATCAAATATGTATGCAACACTATCAACCTCTTCTTTCTCTACTGATAAATGTGTTTTCCATCAAGGAAGCCACAGTCATTAGTCCGACGCCTCCTGGAACAGGAGTGATGGACACATCTCTTTGGGATAAAGACTCCCTGTCCACATCCCCCACGGTCCTCCATCCCCTCTTTCTCGTCGGATCCGATATCCTGTTGATGCCCACATCGATGATCACTGTTCCATCGGAAAAATATGAGGAATCAAGGAACATTGGTTTTCCAACAGCAGATATTACGATATCTGAGGATAGAGTAAGGGCTCTAAGATCTTTTGTCTTTGAGTTGGCTACAGACACAGTGGCATCATATCCTTTCCCCATCAACAGGAGAGCCAAAGGCTTTCCCACAATATCGGATCTGCCCACAACTGTTATTCTTTTACCGCTGGTTGAGACTCCGAAATGGGAAAGGATGGTCAAGATTCCTTTAGGAGTGCAAGGAATAAAGCATTCTTCTCCTTTCACCATTCTGCCCATATTCGCAGAAGTGAAACCATCTACATCCTTATCACTGGAAATATGTTCAATGATCCTCTTTTCATCAAGATGCTTAGGCAGAGGCAGCTGAAGAAGTATGCCGTCAACCCTATCATCCCTGTTTAGAGTCTCAATGAGGGAGACAACTTCATCCTCCCTAGAATCTCCATTTAAGAAATATTGAAAACCCACATACCCCAAATAGGCTGCTTTTTCTGTCTTCGTCTTCACATATAAACGGCTGGCTTCGTCGTCACCTACAGTAACCACAGCTAGTCCTGGTGCTCTATTTCCTTTATCTATAAACTTTTGTGTCTTTTCCTTCAAACTATCGTAAATAGATGAAGACAACTCTTTACAACTCAATTCAATCACATATCCAATAATATATGAATTAAGTCTTTATCGTAAAGGCCAATTTGCGTGCCTTTGATATTTCAGATATAATGAAGACATGAAAAAGAAAGCTTTGATAATTGCTCTTATATTGTCTATTTTTGTAGGCACCATATTTGGAGCTGACTATTATGAGACAGGGTCACAAATCTTTATGATCAGCGCCGGTGTTGATCTTCCTTTCACAAATACCTATAAAGATACCTCCACAGGGGAATTCAAGACTCTCTATGGTTTTGGTGAAACAGGAACACATATAAACATCGGAGGATTCGGATCCATAGACTATGAAGTGTTCACCAACAGCAAGATTGCCATCGGCGGAGAGATAGGATATCAGTTCAACTACTGCACAGATGAAGTATTATTTACACAGGTACCAATGTGTTTCAAAGCTTCCTACGTTCCTGTACAGGGTATGTTCGAGATTCCTCTCTCAATTGGTCTTGGTTTCAGTTATATGAGCTATAACGAGAAGTCAATTCTCAGCCCAATGGCTTCTGCAACAATCGGCTTCAGATTCTTCCCGACAGAAAACTGGGGCTTTGGTATAAAGTCAGGAATTAAAGCTACTTTCGAGCTCTATCTTTCTGATTCAGAGAAGAATGGAATCGGAACATTCATTCCTGTCCATCTCTATGCTTCCTATAGACATTAAGGGATAAAAAATGAAAAAAACAATACTAATACTTACATCCATTTTTCTTGTCATCTCTCTCTTCGTTTCCTGCAATGATGGTGAAGAGGGTCTTTTCCAAATGGCTGCAAACTCCGTAAAGAAGGAATCCTTCAAGATTCTTGGAATCATTAATAGAGAATCTGACAACACTTATATTGTCGCTACAGATAACGGAATAGCCAAATATGATACTAGTGCCAAGGCTTTCTCTGAATTCAACGGCACAGGTGTAACTGCAAAGGATTCTGTTTGGGCAAGTGCTGATGGCAGCGAGTATATTTACTTCGATTCTTCTTCCGATTCTTATAAAGATAAGAGCGGTGAAAAAGTGGAGATTGTTGGCTTGGACGGTTTGACTCCCCAGCCATTCTACTCTGTCAACGGCAATGAGTTTACATACGTTTTCAAGAACAGAGACAATGAGTATTTTGCATACTACACTCCATCTTCTCTGACCAAAGAACAGTTCTTGGCTATTACTCCGACTTCCGTCACTATTGCTGATAAAGTGGTCGACAGCGTTTCCATTATTGGTAATGGTATTTTAAGAGTAATTTGCAAAGATAAATCCTATTATCTATATGATTCTGAAACAGGTAACTACATTACTACAGAATCCATAATCAATGGTATTGCTGATGATGGCCTATGCATAACAAACGAAGGAAAAATGTATTACTTCGATGGATCAACAATATTGAAGATTGACGTTCCTGATAGCTCCCCTATTTCAAGGAAATATGCCATCTTCTCTACAAATTATGAAGGAAACAAATACTCTTACTTTATTCCAGAAGGTTCCTCGTCAGTGATTGAACTTAAAGGGGAAGGAGTAAACGT
>JALFRH010000207.1 GCA_022785155.1 Spirochaetales bacterium | reverse complement strand
ATAGCCACACTTACTTTGCGGACCATACAATTGGCAGGCATCTCGTGATATATCGTGCTTGTTAAATATAAATGATCCCCCTGAAAACCCCTCTTTTCCCTGTGATATTGGATATAAAAGGAAGTTCCTTTCATCCAATATAACACAGTGTATTCTGAAATCTAAGCCTCCTGAGAATTCCCGCCTTATCTTTCGTGGTATTTCTGCCAACCCCTTTCTTCAAGGAAGAATCTCTCAGCCTCTTCTTTTTTTAGAGGATAATCCCAACACCCCATTCTCTTTACCCTTTTTCCACCGAAACCAAGCTTAAATCGGGAAAGCCCTGAAAGAGGATGGTTCTCCTCCCCTTTGGGTGCAACACCGAACATATCATACTCTCTTGCTCCGTTTTTCTTCGCCTCCCTGATGGCAGCCATCTGGAGTGCATATGTAGGCATGTTTTCCCTACCCACAGAAGATGAAGCCCCATAGAGATAGCTGGCCCTATCGTCTGATAGAGATAAAAACAGGGCTGCAAGGCTCTCCCCCTCCCTTTCTGCAATCAAAAGCTTTACAAGGGCATCGTCCTCATTTGTATGAAAGAGAGACGAAAAAGAGGAGGATGAGTGGTTTCTTATGCCGTTTCGTTCCGCTGTTTCTTTGTATAAGGAAAGAAAGATTGGGAGATCTTTCTCGCTTCCCTCTCTTACAGTTACACCTCTCTTTTGGCTGAGACGAATGTTGTACCTTGTCTTATTCTTCATATTCATCAATATGTCGTCCAAGCTTGGGGAAAGATCTATGAAAGTGGTGTTGGAGGGAAGCATAGGGGAAAAAGAGTGCCTTATATTATGGTTCACCGTACCCCAATTCATCATAATCTCCATGGACATCATATCTACGTCCTCGTTTTCATCAAACCATGGTAGATCAAAACGAAGTAGTATCACGTCCTTTGGCAATACTTCCCTCAAGCTCTCGGAAAGGCTTTCCAGAAAGTCCCCCCTCCTGTCTTCATCCGGTGACAGCAAGGGCCCGTATGGAGAATAGCAGATGGCTTCATTGTCGCTTATTTTTCTATATAGGATCAGGATGTCGTCCCTTATTCTTGCTGAAGAGGAAAGTGAGGGATGAAGGTCCTTCTCCCTTACTTCCAGCTCAAAGGCCAGAGGAATAAAGCCAAGCCTGCTTTTCACTTCAGACCAATAGGCTGTCTGCTGCAGAAGAGGCGTTGTATATAAGTCATGTGGATCTTTGGAGAATATATCTATATTCATAAAGACCCACCATAGCTTAAAAACAACAAAGAATCAAACTAAACTATATAATTTCTTTTATACAAAATATTTATTGAGATATATGTCAAAACCTCACAGAAAAAAGAACATATATCTCAATATCCAAGCTATCAGGCATTGGGGGTTAATCCACCTTGATGCCCATTTCCTTCATCCTGGCCTTCAGTTCATCAAGAGATATCTTTCCTTCCTTTATGGCATTTTGAATTCCAGGACCAAAAGTCAGCCCAATAGGACCATTGTAATCTTTCATTTGTATTTTATATAACTCGGCGGGAGTCCACCCTCTGTTGGTGTAAAGATGGGATTTGTTATTGAACTCCATAAATAATGAAACAAACTTTTTTCCATCTTCTAAAGAAAGGATTACACCATAATCTTCCATAGCCCTGGTAATATGGGAAACTAAATCTCCGGGAGTAATCCAACCGGTAAAAGTACTGATCCTAAGAAACCTGAAGATTCTGTCAGATACAGCCCCACCTCGACGAAGCCAGAACTCTTTCACCTTCTTTTCCTGCATTTTCTTGGGGCCACCTTCGCACTTACCGCTGACCCAATCCAGTTCAAACTGCTCACTATCGCTTAAGTCAAATATTTCCTTCAGTTTCTTTCCCTGATAAGGAGAAGGTTTGGATATGTTTTTGTTCCATCTTTTCTCCAATACAGGGGAGTTGGATTGTATTTCCTCAATAAACCTAACCAGTTCTTCTTCCTCTTTAGTGACCAAATGGCCTTTTAGATCCAGAAGGTTTTCAGGAACATAAAAGGGCTTGTTATAAGCAGTTTCATCCAGTACATAAAACACCGCTTTGGATATTAAATCCAACACTTCGCGGTAAATGATAAATCTTTCATCTGGAGTCCTTATCTCCTCTTTATATAGCTCATCGATTTCATAGATGTAATAATCGTGTTCTTCACGACGGGCAATGGAAGAAAAAGCTATGATATCCTTTCTATGGAGTCTAATAGCAGGAACTTTCTCCGCATACTCTTTATAAACATTCCATAGATCTTTGAGGGTTATGATTCCATATAATGCTGCAGCTCCGTCAAAGAGCTTTCCCAAGAATTCAATCTTCTCCTTTGAAAGTCCCGATTCTTTATACATTTTATCCAGAGTTTTCTGTGATAATGGCTTTGGGTATGACATACTTCCCCCTCATATTGGACTATACCTTTCGGTACCGCAACGTCTTACACAGTGTCCACAAGCAAGACAATATGAAGTGACCTCCCATAGTAAAATTGCAGATTCGTGAATTCTGCGAGATACTTGGGAAAGAAATAACACCAAGCATGAAGCATTAGCACATGCAATCAAGGAGATCACTCAT
>JALFRH010000203.1 GCA_022785155.1 Spirochaetales bacterium | reverse complement strand
GTTGGTCTGCTGGTGGCCATAGCAGAGTGGAAATACCCGTTCCCATCCCGAACACGGAAGTAAAACGCTCTCGCGCCGATGGTACTGCGGTTCGTCCGCGGGAGAGTAGGTCGCTGCCAGCTTTTTTTATTGCTTATTCACCACTCTTTCGAGTGGTTTTTTTGTTTGTATCACTTCGTTTTATATATGAATTGGGGGCCTAGGCCCCCCTTTTTCAATGGTTATGTGGTATTATTGAGTCCCTGGCTATCAATTCTGTGTCTAGGAGAATTGATCTTGGTTTTGAGTTTGGGTTTGATATCTTTTCGTATATAGTCTCACCTGTTGTAAACCCTATTTGGTAAGCAGGTTGGTTTACCGTTGTTATTCCAGGAATGGTAATCGAGGCCATTTCTACGTTATCAAAACCAACAACTCCCACATCCTCTGGAACTCTCAGGCCATATCGTTTTGCTGCCTTGATGACGGATATTGCAAATACATCCGCGGCACAGAATATTGCGTCAGGCTTTTCCTTTGCACCAAGTAATTGGGAGGCTGCCGAGTAACCAAGACTGTAGGATACTTCTGGCAGTGAGATCTTCCAGTTTTTGGGGACTGCAATTCCTTTCTCCTCCATTGCAGCTTCAAAACCTCTTAGCCTCTCTTCCGCGTAATTAAAAGATAAGGGGCCGTTTATCAAGGCTATCTTTCTATAGTTCAGATTCAGCATATACTCGGTTGCATTCTTAGCTGCTGCATAATCGTTTATGCTTACGTATTCTGCAGTGGATTCCTTGTTGTATTCACAGCATTGGATAAGAGGAACGATGGAGTTTATTGTATCTGCGACTTCCTTCTCCATTTTCCTGTTCAGACATACTACTCCTCTGGAGTTGGACATCTTGACTACATCCAGGAAATGATCAAGGTTGTTTCTATTGATATTTCCAAGGTAGATTACAACATCAAAATCATGGGAGTTTGCCGATGTCTTGATACCCTTCATTACATTATTGTAGAAGGGGTTGTCGATGGAAGGGAGCACAGCCATTATGACTCTCTTATTTTGGTCTATCTGCTTTTGTAATACTTCCTCCAAGTTGTATCCAAGGTCTACAATGGCTTTCTCGATAAGGTTTTTTGTCTCCTTGTTTACAAGTTCAGGATGGTTTAGGACTCTTGAAACTGTAGTGGGAGATACTTTTGTAATCTGGGCGATTTTATTTACTGGAAGGTTTGCTCTCTTCATTGTTCAACTCCATAAAGATACTAATGCGAAAAGAAGAAAATATCAATATATTTCTGAAATAGTATATTTATTTCAGAAATAAGCAATGATAATATAACCAATTTGTTTTGTTAAGTTTTTATGTAATTATTTATTTATAATACAAAGAAATAATTGAGCAATAAGATTTTCTTGCGGGAATAATACTTTGCATTTATAATGAAATAGCAAAGGAAAAACTGATAGTTGTTTCATAGTTATTTCATAAAATGGGAGATTTATCATGAAGTTAGGTTTTTTAAGCGCCATTCTTGATGGCTGGACATATGAAGAAATGATGGACGTTGCCCATGATATGGGATTCAAATGCGTGGAAGTTGCATGTTGGCCTCAGGGTAAGGCGGAAAGAAGATATGCAGGCGTCAGCCATATCGATGCAGAGAGGGTCGTCAGGGATGACGAATATGCCCGACATATTATGGATTATGCAGAAAAGAGCGGCGTTCAGATTTCTTCCCTGGGATACTATCCAAATCCATTGGACCCGGATGAAAACAAGAGAAATGCAGCTATAGATCATATATATGCCCTCTTGGAGGCAACTAGGAAGCTTGGTGTCAATATGGTTACAACCTTCATTGGCCGCGATCAAAACAAAGACCTGGAGGAAAACCTCTCCCTGGTTGAGAAGATCTGGTCTCCTATAATGAGGAAGGCCGAAGAGCTTGGTGTAAAGATTGCAATTGAAAACTGTCCTATGCTATTCGGCAGGGATCAGTGGCCGGGAGGACAGAATATCTTCACATCTCCATCCAACTGGAGAAGAGTCTTCGATATCCTGAAGAGCGATAATCTTGGAATAAACTTCGACCCGTCCCACTTTATTTGGCAGATGCTCGATTACAGAAAAGCTGTATATGACTTCAAGGACAAGATGTTTCATATCCACTTCAAGGATATAAAGCTATATCCAGAGAAACTTGGAGAACATGGAATAATGGCATATCCACTGGATTATATGTCACCGAAGCTTCCATCCTTCGGCGATGTGAAATGGGACGAGTTCACCTGTGCTTTGACAGATATCGGATACGAAGGATATGCAGTCATCGAAATCGAAGACAAAGCCTTTGAAGGCTCAAAGGAGAAGATTTTGGATTCACTGAGGATTTCCAAGAGATATATGGAAAACTTTGTCATCTGAGGAGGAAAGATGAGAGTAGCGGTAATCGGGTGCGGCAGCATTGCCCGCCAGCGACATGCACATGAATATAGTCTAAACAAGAACTGTGAAATTGCAGGTTTCTTTGATTTTGTATCAGAAAGAGCAGAGGCTTTGGTAAAGGAATATTGCGGCAAAGTATATGGAACTTTGGATGAACTTCTTTCCGATGAAAGTGTAGATGCCGTTTCCGTATGTGTGGCCAACGCATACCATGCTGAAACCACCATCAAAGCTCTCAGAAGCGGTAAGCATGTACTCTGCGAGAAGCCTATGGCCATTTCATTGGAAGATTGTGAAGCCATGATAAAAGAGGCTGAGAAGGCAGGAAAACGCTTGATGATCGGTCATAACCAGCGCCTTACTCCAGCTCATAGAAGGGCAAAGGAGATAATCTCCAGCGGCAGCATGGGAAAAGTACTGACATTCTCCACCATGTTCTGTCATGGAGGACCTGAGTCCTGGAGCGTAGAGAAAAGCAAGAATACTTGGTTCTTCAAGAAGTCTGCTGCAGCTTTCGGTTCTATGGCCGACCTGGGAATACACAAGATCGACCTTATTAGATACTTGGTGGGCGATGAGATAGAGGATGTGTATTCCAGAATGTGTGTCCTGGATAAGACCTTTGAAGATGGTTCCCCAATTGAAGTGGATGATAACTCCGTTGAAATATTGAGGTTCAAGAATGGTGCTTTTGGTACTGTTACAACCAGCTGGACCTGCTATGGAACAGAGTTCAACACCACCAATATCTTCCTTAAGAAAGGTATTCTGAAGCTTTATTCAGATCCTGAATACTCCTTGATCATAGTTCATGACGATGGAAGGGAAGAGAAGCTTGCCTTGGATAGAATGCAGTCAAACAGCGATGCCCAGCAGGCATCCAGTGGTGTCATCGACGAATTTGTTTCTTCTATTGTGGAGGACAGGCCAAGCATCCTCGATGCAACAGACATCATCAAATCCATGAGAGCCGTATTTGCTTGTCAGAAGTCTGATATTAGCGGTATGGCTGAGAAGCTTTAAGTGTAATTATTGCCATTTAGGCAACAAAAATAAAAGGAGATTAGATATGAAAAAGATCGTTGTTTTCATGCTCGTTCTCGTGACAGTGTTCTCTGCTTTCGCACAGGGAGCATCTGAAACAAGTGCAAAAAAGACAATCTATGTACTCGGACCTACACCAGACCATGGTTGGACAGCTCAGGCAGGTTCCTATGCTCAGGCTAAGTGTGAAGAGATCACAGCAAAGGGTGATATCAAGGCTGTTTACATGGCTGCTTCATCAGGTGAAGAGCAGGTTGACCAGTGCAACACTATCATCGCCAACGGAGATGCTTCAGGTGTTGTCATGATGGCTCTCGAAGATTCAGCTGCTGCAGGACAGGAAGCTCTCTATGCTGAGAATATTCCTTTCATTTCCTTCGATAGATTCATCGAGTCTACAATGGATTATGCTATCCTCAACTACTCTGGAAACAACTGGCAGTGTGGCGCTGGTATCGCTTACTGGCTCCAGCAGAATGGAATGAAGCCTGGTGATACAGTCGTTACTCTCTATGGCGACAACGGTACAGTATGTAAGTACAGGGAAGAAGGCTTCAGAGACTTCCTCAAGGGAAACATCGACTACTCAGATAAGGCTACAGGTAAGAGCTACCACACAACAGAAGTTTGGACAGATGCTCAGCTTGACCCAGTCTTCAACACATACTCAGTTGTATGTAACTGGTCTGCAGACGGCGCTTATGACTACTTGGAGCAGAAGCTTGACGAAATCGTAGCAAAGGCAGATACAAACCTTTACATCTACTCAATGGATGATGAAATGACATTCGGTATGCTCAACCTTATCGAAGGTTCTTCACTCTCTGCTGCAACAAAGGCAAAGCTTGAAACTCTCAACGTCTATATCTCTGCTATCGGCGGTATGCAGGAACTCTATGATGTCATGAGCGGAAAGGCTGAGCAGGCTAAGGTTGCAAACCAGTACTTCGATGACATGATGAGCGTATACTTCAGCCCATCTATGATGAAGAGCGTCATCGACAAGATGGTTGATTTCCTCGGTGGCAACTGGTCTTACAAGAACGGCGACGTCGACACAGAACCAGTTTGGATCGTAAATCGCCAGAACGTAAATCAGTACGAAGGATTCCTCGGACATTAAGTCATAATTGGATGATTGAAGACGGGTGTATCGAAAGGTACATCCGTCTATTTTGAAACGGGAGCATATAATGGCAAAAATTCTCGAGATGAATCATATTTCCAAGTCTTTCGGAGGCTCAAAAGCCCTTAGTGACGTCCATTTCGAGATGGAAGAGGGGGAGGTTCACGCCCTTCTTGGAGAAAACGGTGCAGGCAAGTCCACCTTAATGAATATCCTTACAGGAGTATTACCTGCAGATAGTGGCAAAATAGTATTTATGGGAAAGGAGTATACATCTCCTACCATCAAAGAGATGGAGAAAGCAGGAATCGCTTTTGTCCATCAGGAATTGAATGTGATCAACGACCTTTCCGTTGCAGACAATATTTTCCTTAGAAAGGAAATAAAGAATAAGTTCGGTCTGATCAATGAGAAGGAACAAATAAAAAAGACAAGAGAACTCTTTGAGAGTCTGGGGGTGGATATGAACCCCAGTGAAATGGTAAGTAACCTGAAAACCAGTGAGAAGCAGCTTCTGGAGATCTGTAAGGCACTATACTCCGATGCAAAGCTTTTGATTCTGGATGAACCTACCACAGCCCTTTCCAATGATGAGATAGAGCATCTCTTCTCCATTCTCAGGAGACTTAAGAAGGCAGGAAAGAGCTTTGTCTTCATCTCTCATAAGATGCCTGAAATATTCTCAATTGCAGATAGATATACTGTATTCAGAAACGGCCAGTATATTTCCAGTGGCAGAATAGCGGATGTAGATGCCCAGAAGCTTACTTCAGACATGGTAGGTGTGAATTATGTGGATGCAGACTACTATGAGCCAAGGGAATTGGGTGAAGAGATTCTCCGTCTCCACAACTACTCAGGCCATGGTTTCAATAAAATCAATCTCTCTGTAAGAAGGGGAGAGGTTTTGGCATTTACAGGTCTTGCAGGTTCCGGTGCCAGCGAATTGATGCAGACAATGTTCGGTGTCCTTCCCAATGAAGGGGGATATATAGAAGTAAATGGAACCAAGATTACTGGAAAGATAGGTAAGTTCATGAAGAGCAAGGTCTCCATGCTTCCTGCAAACAGAAAAGAGAATTCTGTAATACCGGATCTATCCATTCTTGAGAACTTCTATACCTCAGAACACGTTCTTTCCAAGAAAAAGCAGTTTATTAATGAGAAAGCAGAACTGGAAAAATACCAGGTCCAGAAAGAAAAACTGAAGATCAAGGCAGAGAACAGCTCCCTGGGTATTGCATCCCTAAGCGGAGGTAACCAACAGAAAGTATTCCTTGCCAGATGGCTTAACACAGGAGCAGAGGTCCTTTTGTTCGATAACCCTACACAGGGTGTAGACGTAGGAGCCAAGAGTGAAATCTACAGACTGA
>JALFRH010000195.1 GCA_022785155.1 Spirochaetales bacterium | reverse complement strand
TGCCTCAATAGGTCTATGTCAAGGCTTTCAAGGCTTACTCCCTTTTGTCCTGTCCTATAGTCGTCAAGACTGAACATAATAGGTGTGTATCCGAGAATCTTAAGTTCTGCACAGAGTTTTATTCCGGAACTCTTCTTTCCTGAACAGGCAGGACCTGAAACAAAGGCCACCTTTATTCCATCTCTCTTTTTTATCTCCTCTGCAGCCTTGCTGAAACGACGGCGTTGAAGTGTCTCTGAAAGGACGATGACTTCATTGATCTTTCCTTCCATAACCTTCATGTTCAAGGCTCCAAGACTGTTTACATCCAGAATCTTGGATTTCTCTTTTGTCTCTTCAAAGACCTTGAAAAGGAGAGGATTGTCGTGGAAAGACTGGATTCTCCCCATATCCCTGGATTGAGGATATCTTAATAGGATTCCTCCTCCATACTCCATAATGTCCCAGACTTCAAGAAGCTTCAAAGATGGAAGCAGAGGCTCATAGCTCACAGATAAGGCACTGCCTATTCTGTTGAAGGTATATGCTCCGTCATTTCTTGTCTGAAGAAGCTTCTTTGTGTCCTCGAGTCCCATTTTTTCCACATAGGTCAGGGCTTGGGAGGCGGAGAGGGTTTCGATATCTACAATCATGTCTTCTTTGATGGCTTTCTTCATGACTGTTTTGAGTTTCTCTATATCTGGTTTTTCCTTGTTTTTATAGGAGAAATAGTAGCCGTCTCCCAGAGAGTGTCCCACCAAAAGGGTTCTTTCCGGGTAAACCACAGTGGAGGCGTAGGCAAGAAGGAAGCAAAGTGTCTTCCTGTAGGCTGCACGACCTTCCTTCGAATCCAGGTATACTAAATCTATGACGGCATTCTCGGGTATTTCTGTCTGCAATGACTTTAACTCTCCGTTTACCACTGCAGCCACAGGTGGGTTCTCGTGGTAATCAAGCTTTCTCTGTTTTCCCAAGAGGTAAACGATTCTCGCAGATGATTTTTCAATAAAGGTATCTGTCTGCATTCCATTGAAGGTGATTGTGTTTTTTTCCATATAACCATCATAACAAAGAAAAGGGATTTGTGTTTTATTTCCTTTCCCCTTTGTGGGGAAATGGAAAGGCTTATTGTCTTTTATCTGAAAGTAGGAATATGGTTTTGTGTTCCTTTACTCATTTGTATACAAAAAACGATTCTTCAAGATATAATCGGAGTATGGATCTATTGTTGGTTGACTTGAAGAAGCTAAGCGTGGAACGCATGGAGGCTTCTTTTGAAGAAGAAGGATTAATGGCGGGAATTCGTCTCCATAGGGAATATGGAGATGATTCTTTGGTGTTGGCCGCTCCTCCTTCATCTTCTGTCTCTTCATCTTCCATCAACTCCTGGTCCATGGTATGGCACTCTGAGGTGTTGGGCCATGAGACTTATGCCACTACAAACTCGGATCATGGTTATTCCCTTTTCAGGCTTGGCATAAAGGCCATGGTGATTCTTGGTAGAAGCGATAGGATGAAGTATCTTCTTCTCTCCCAGGACAGGGTTGAGATCATAGCTTCCGAGAACCTAAGATACTCCACATCCCTTTCCTTTGAAGAAGTGGCCTTCTCGTCTCTGAGCGATTTGGCCCTCTCCACAGGTCCTGCTGCAGACAGGGGAGTGAAATACAGCGTAGTGCAGAGCAGGGGAAAGTCCATTAAAGGCCTGGATCTCGGTCACTCATTTTATCTACATAACCTTAAGGGTATTGTCTTTCCAGGTTTCCCAGATAGGCCTTGGGGAAAGGGTAATGTCCCTCTGAAAGACGGAGAAAAGGGTAAGTTCTTCAAGAAGGTCCGCACATATGGCGGCTATTGCTTTGTCTCCGACGCCTGCCGTTTGGGATGGCTTCCTGTAAGAGGCTGGAAGGATCGTTTTGATCCTAGAGCCGAATCTTTGGACGGCAAATCCATGATGGAGAAGTACGGAACATATCCGGAAAGCTGCTCGGATTGTCTTCTTGCCTGTGACAGGAGAAAGAAGGATGGTCATATTCTTCCCCGTTGGACGGAAGTCATGACCATGGGAACCAATCTTGGTTTCTTCGATTCCGAAGACATAGAGAAAATCGTCACCCTTACAAACCAGGAGGGTTTGGATACATCTGTAACAGGCGGAATCATAGGTTCCATCATATTCCTTGGGCCTGAAAAATATGGCCAATATGGTTTTGATCCATCCTTGGAGGGTGTCTTGGCCTTTATCAAGAGGCTCTCGTCAGGTTCCATCCTCTATAATGGACTATCGGATATAGAGGGGGCCATAGAGTGTGTGGATCATATGCCTATAGAATATGATCTCAGAGGTTCGTCGGCCATGGCCCTCAGCTATAGTGCAGGACTGGGAATTCTTCTTCCTTCTACAATGATGTTCCCCCAAAAAAGACCTGACGAAAGAGCAGCTGCAACCATAGCATTCTATGAAGCGGTATATGCACTGGCTTTGAATGCCTTTGGCCATCCGCCGTTCTGCAGTAATATTTCCTATTATTCAAAGGCACCTGAGATTGTTTTCCGTTCTCATTTGGCTGCACGTTTCTATTCCAGAAGATATAAAGCCTTCGGCCACACGGCCTTGGAGCTATTGGAAAAGGGTATGGAAGTAATGGAGCTCCTCGGTGTAAAATGGAATCCCCTTCCTTCCTATTTCATACTCAATTGCCAAAGCGCCCTATCTACAGACACTGTGCCTTTGGCCAGGCTCCAGAGTTATTGGGATGAAGAGAAGGTCAGGGTTGAGATACTCTTGAAATCCAAAAGGGATAAGATGGAGAAGCCTTCTTCATCCAAGACTCCGAATGTGGGGCCCAAAGAAGACCTGGGTCGTGACGAAGACCCGGGATTGCAATAATAGACGCCGTTTTTCCCTTCAGCCTTGGCTACATGGGTGTGGCCATATAAAACGATGTCCCCCTTTTCAGGAACAATGGACGGGTAGTCGTTGCCGTGGACTGCGATTATTCTTCTTCCAAATTTATTGATGATAAGCTCCTTGGGAGGGAATGGAATATCCCCATACTCATAGAACCTGTCCATGTTCCCCCTTACGCCTATAACACCACGCCATATGGGATCCAGAGGGTCGGGGCATAGGTCCCCCAAAGACAATAGGGTATTTATATTCAATTTTGCGGCTGCTGCTTTGATTCTTCCCATGGCCAATGAGTCTCCATGGACATCTGAGAAGACCAGAATCCTTTCTTTTTCCATGTCATTATTCTACTTATAGTTTTCTTTGTGTTCCATAACGAAAGGCAAAGTGTGCTTTGCTCTTTCTTCCTTTGGAATTATACTGATATTGGAGGTTAGTTATGGAAGAAAATACATTGAAGTTGAGAGACGGTAGTTCATTGTTCTATAGAGTATGGAGGATTGAGAATCCAAAGGCTACACTCCATTTGAACCATGGCATGGCTGAGCATAGCCTCAGATATGATAAGTTCGCCAGATACTTGAATGAAAAGGGCTTTGTCGTGTTTATTCAGGACCATAGAGGTCATGGAAAGACCAAGAAAAGCGATGAAGACAAAGGCTGGTTCGCTCAGAAAGATGGTTGGAACACAATCTGTGATGACAGCTGGGAACTGGATCAGAAGATCGCTTCCGATTATCCGGATCTTCCCCATTTCATCATGGGTCACTCCATGGGTTCTTTCCTTACAAGAACAAACTTGGAGAGACACAGCGAAGCCTATAGGGCCGCTGTAATAATGGGAAGTGGTGCCAGCCAAGGAATCGTGGGAAAGATAGGAAGGAAAATAGCCCTTAGAAGAGCAAAGAAATATGGAACAAAGCATAAAGACGAATGGCTGAATAATCTTATTTTCGGTTCTTATCTCAAGAAGTTCGATTGGAAGAAAGAAGGAGTCTTCTGTTGGCTCTCCTCACTTGAGGAAGAGAGAAAGAAGTATGAAGAAGACCCTGACTGCGGCTTTATATGCTCCTCTTCTTTCTATGGAGATTTGATCGAGGGCCTGGATACTGCAAACGATTCCCGTCTTATCGCGAATATAAGAAAAGATCTCCCCATATTCTTCCAAAGCGGAGAATTGGATCCTGTGGGAGGATATGGAAAGGGAATTGCAAAGGCAGTCGATATATATAGAAAAGCAGGCATCAAGGATGTAAGAGTGAAACTCTATAAGAATGGCCGCCACGAGATTCTCAATGATGTTATGTTTGATGAAGTGGCTTCCGACTCTGCCTCATTCTTATTGGAGTTTGTCTGATGGGGGGAAATCTAAAACTCTTAAAGAGGATAAACTTCTGGATTTCAGATTATTTTTCAGTAATAAGACAGGGTATAGGCATAATCGGCAGGGATAATGTGAACCTTTTGGCTTCAGGTATGGTGTATTCCACCCTTATAGCCATTGTGCCTTGTATAACTTTCTTGTCTGCATTTTTGTCTGCTTTCGGTGCCTTGGAGCCTTTTTTGTCTGTTTTGTCAGAGTGGATCTGCGATACTTTCGGCGAAACCACTGGCCAAAGCGTAATGAATTCCATAGTGACCTTCACAGGCTCTGCAATGTCATTGGGAGTCGTGGGTTTGGTGTCATTCATAATTACAGGAATGTTTCTTGTAAACAAGATCTATTCCTTGATCAACCACATATTCAGGACAGAGCCTTCTGAAGGCACAATGAAGAGATTTATCTTGATTCTTATATTCCTCATTGTCCTTACAGTGGTCTTGACCTTCGCTTTCGCCCTTACAAACACCATCCATGACAAAGTCTATTCCTTGATGGGAGTCAACGTAAACAATGGAAAGATGAGGGAACACTTAAGTTCCATACTTCAGTTTGCAATTGTTTTCCTTGTTTTTTTCTTTATCATCATCCTTGTTCCAAATGCCAAAATAAATCCATCCGCTTCCATCAGCGGGGCCATATTGGGGACAGTCCTTGTATTCATTTCGACCTTTGTCTTTACAAGGGTCATATCTTATGCCGTCAGTTACTCCGTCATATATGGATCCTTGGCCTCAGTTCTCTTTGTGCTTCTCTATCTTTATCTGATATGGTACCTGGTGGTATTTGTCATGGAAGTCACATATATATACCAGTTCAGACCAGACAAAAATGCAGTGATTGGCAGGCCTGAAAGGGGAGATGGACAGATAGCCCACGGCATCGATGTCATGGTCGAGATTGCAAAGCGCTTTGAAGACGGCAGAGGCAGCACCTCCATTAGGGATCTGGGAGCTATCCTCTCCCTTTCCCAGAGTCAGATCAATGGTATTATCAGTGACCTGGAGAGTGCGAACCTGATTATTCCCATCAACGTCAACAGATCCGTCTATATGCTTAGTAAGCCTTCATCCAAAATAAAGGTCACTGATATCATAGATGCAATCTTTGTTTCAGATTCTGAAAAGAGAGGCAGAAAACAGAGCAAAGGAAAAGCTCTGGTAAAGGTCTTCTTTGAAAAGGGAGTAAAAGGAGAGGGCAGGACCCTTTTGGATTTGATTAAGGAAGAGGAAAATGACAATAGATAGAGAGTTCATCACCCCGATAGGCAGCAGTCTCAGTCCGAATATTGCTGGAAAAGGAAGAGTAATAAAGAGATGGAAGAGTGAAGGTGTGGTCTTCACACTTCTTAAAGACCCCCTTCCAATTGGAGAAGACAGTATTGTCCAGATCATGTGGGCTTTAAAGGCGGAGATCGGAGCGGATGCCGTATACTCCATTCAGATAGAGCGCGATGATCTGAGGATCCTCTCTTCCTTGACAGGAGAGAGCCTCAGAGTATTGCAGGAGGATTATGGGATCAAAGGTTTCTTCTCTCCTATGTCTGTCACCATGTATGGCTCAGGCATAAGAGAGGCCCTTGGTGAGTATACAGGAGGAAAGAGAGAGGAAGAGATTACGGCTTTCCTTTTGGATAGTGCCTTGGACAGCCTTGATATTGTCGATGATCTGGAGGAGTTTTGAATTCAATCGGTATAGGGATCCATGGTACTGGGCTATCTGCCGATTACCATGGTTATGCCCTGGCAAAGAACAAATATTTTTCCCTCAAAGCTGTTTCTGATGACGGCTACCCCCAAGCCCTGAGCTATGCCAAACGCCACCATGTAGATAAATGCTATGGGGACTTGGAGTATCTTTTGTCTTGCCCCGATGTGGATATTGTGGTTGTAGCATCTCCTTTTTTTGACAACGTCAAAATCCTTCCATATATTATCGAGACAGGGCGCAGCGTAATAATGGAGACGCCTTTGGCCGGGAGTGTGGAAGACGCCGAGAGAATCGTTGGAATGGCTGAAGATATATTTCTTTTCCCAGTCTCCCAAATGGCTTCGGATCCTTTGATGAAGTACACTTCCTCTCTTATAAAAGAAGGAAAATTTGGGGAAATAAGGGATTTTTCCCTCCTCTGGTCCTTTCCCTCCCCAGTCAAGAGATGGATGAACCAATGGGGAAGGGAAAAACACTTTGATGAAAAACTATTGTTTCTACAGTCCGCTTCAGGTGCCTTTAATCTTGTTTATACCTTGTTTGGTGTAGATGAGGTGTTGAAAGTGGAAGAAGGCATAGATGGCGTCAGAATTGTCTTCAATAATGGCTCACTTGTAATAAATGATGGAAACAAGGGTTTTTCCTTCTCCATAAAAGGGAAAAATGGTGGGATTGAAGGTGAAAACGGCAGGCTTAAAAGAGGAGTAATAGAGGGAAGGGAAATAAGTGGATTTGATAAAGAGAGTATAAGAAACCCATATTCTCCTCTATCTTTCTGGTATGATGATGTATACTCTGCATTGGAAAGCGGTGTATGGCCAAGGGAAAAATATACAGCATCGCTAATCGAGTTGAAACTCATTTACAGATGCTTGGACAAAATGTTTATCAAATAAACACTCTTTTTAGACATTTAAAATTTTTTGAGTAGTTTTTATGTAGAATAAAAACATTAACTTGCCCACAATCATTTTTCGTGCATATATTTCAATATGAAATCATGGGGGTGAGTTCATAGAAAAAACAGGAGAATTAAGAATGAGTGACAACAACAATTCAAGACTCATGGAGATGCTCAGTTCTTCAAAAGGAAAAGTAAAAATAAAGGAGGAAAGGGTTCTTAATTATCTTCTTGAACACGAAGATGAAATACAGAATCTGTCCATTGCCCAGATTTCGGAAGCTGCGGATGTAAGTAAAGCAACTGTAGTCAGGTTTTGCAAATCCCTTGATTTCAACGGCCTCAAAGATTTCAAGGTATGGTATGAAGCGGGAAAGGGTGCCAGATATGTAGAGGTAAGTCCTGTAGGTAAAGATGATGACGGAGAGAAGATTCTTTCCGGTCTATCAGCAGGAATCTCCAGAGGTTTGGAAAGAACACTTGGCAAAGATAACCTGGATATGCTGAATACAATGGTGGACGATATAAAGACAAGTAATGTAATCATCATTTCAGGGGAAGGAGAGGCAGATTCTTTTGCCAGACTTTTTGCCGTTACAATAGGTAAATATTATCCTGAGAAGAAAATCTTCCTTAATCCTAAAGAGGAAGTAAACGGTGACCTTTGTCTTGCGGTATCTGTTACAGGAAGAGAGAAGAGCACTATGGAAGCTGTAAGCAGAGTAGTGTTTGACGGAGGAAAGGCAGATGTAATCTCTCTCTGTCCTTCATCTCTGATCTCAAAGGCTGCTACAAACGCTATAATCGTCTCTGATGAGGAATTCTTTAAGGGAGATCCCCATCTTCTTGGTAAATTCTCTATTTTGGCTGCGGTGGAATTTCTGTGCATAATGATTGGAAAGGAACAGGAATAAGCCAAGATACAACACTCTCTTGGTATAGAGAGAATGCTATTCAATATGCTGAAGAAACACGGAACTCCCTGGTGCTGGATGCGCTTTGGGAGTTTTTGTCCAGGATGAAGGAGGGAGGAGCAATCCTTGATTATGGTTCTGGTTCAGGTCGTGACTCCGCATATTTTCTCGACAAAGGGTTTTCTGTAGATTCCTTGGATGGCTCTGCGGAGATGAAGGCCCAGGCTGAGAGACTCTTCGGAATAAAAGTGAAACTTGCTTCTTTCCTTTCATTGGAAGAAAAGGATAAATATGATGGAATCTGGGCCCAGGCCTCCATCCTTCACCTTGAAGAACATGACCTGAGGGCAGCCTTGACTCTTATTGAAAGGGCTTTGAAAAGGGACGGCGTATTCTATTCTTCCTTTAGAAAAGGGGAAGGGGACGGATACGAAAACGGACGTTGGTACACCAATATGACAGAGAGGAGGTTCTTGTCTTTCCTTCCTGCAAGCCTATATGTGGAAAAGATTTGGGAGAGCCAAGACGTCAGGCCGGGAGTAAGTAGGACCTGGCTGAGCATCATATGTAGAAAGAAAAGCTAACCCAAGGTTATTCCTTCCCTTATATCTTCCTTGCCCTCTTTTTGTGAAAAGTGTTCCTGTACCAGTGATACAAAATACTTCTCGCTCTTATGCAGGCGATAGTCGCGCTTGAAGGAAATGACTACATGCCAGTGGATCTCTGGCACAGGCATGAAGAATCTTACTCCCTCTGTCTTTATGGCGCAGCTGAGAGGAACGAAGGTTCCGCCTACGCCGTTTCTGGCCATAAGGATAGCCCCCATATGGCTGTTTAAGGATGAAACTACATTGGGTTTGACGCCTATTTTTTCAAAGCATTGATTCTCCAGCTTCCTTATGGTGGTATCTCCTCTGGAGAGGACCCAGGGCCTATCTTTGAAAGATGACACCTCTAGGTGTGGGAACTGGGATCCCGTCTCTTCTTTCTTGATATCTTTCACCCATTCTTCTGGTAGTGCCATAACCAAGGGCTCGATCTGAAGCAAGAGGCTTCCTTCAAGGACGCTTGAGTTGTCTACAATAGGCATTATGGCCATATCGATGCTTCCATCCTGGAGACTTCTCATCAAAGGCTCTGCAGTATCTTCCTTGATCTTTACCGTCACTCCAGGATATACAGAGCGGAATCGGCCTATTATCTGGGCGATGACCATAGAGCCCCAATGAGGGGTTATTCCCACGGAGAAGGACCCTGTCTGCCCTTTGGAAATATCTGCAATCTGGTTGTAAAGCTCTTTTTTCTCCTGGAGCATTTTCTTTGAAGCCTCAACGTACATTGTCCCTGCAGGAGTAAGGACCATGCCGTTACGCTGCCTGTCAAAAAGCTTTACACCAATCTCCGATTCAAGTTTCGACAAATACTGGCTGAGAGTGGATTGGGTGATGCATAGAACCTCTGCAGCTCTGGAAATACTCTGGCACTTTGCTATTTCAATTATGTATTCGAGGTAATGTAGATCCATATAAAGCTTCCTTTAGGTCAATTCTACATTTATTTTCGTTTCTTGTGGGAGGGTATTAAAAAATCTTATTTAAGACTTCGGAATTAACAATTTGTTTACTTTTTCCATTCATGTGAAGATTCTTACA
The DNA here is from genome assembly GCA_022785155.1 of Spirochaetales bacterium. Lineage (GTDB taxonomy): Bacteria > Spirochaetota > Spirochaetia > Sphaerochaetales > Sphaerochaetaceae > Ornithospirochaeta. The sequence continues at coordinate 3,512 of JALFRH010000195.1, read as the reverse complement.
TCACAGAAAAAGGAGAAATGAATCAATGAAAAAGATTCTTGCAATTGCTCTTGTCGCACTAATTACAATGTCTTTCGTCTTTGCTCAGGGCGGAAGTGAAACAACTACAACAGTAAGTGAAAGCGGCTTCAACACAAGTGAAGTCCTTACATTCGTTATTCCAGGTTCCACAGGTGGTGGTACAGACCTTGCAATCAGAACAATGGGTGAAGGTCTCCAGAGACTTTTCGGCCTTAAGATCAACTACCAGCAGATGAAGAACACAGCTGGCCACACAGCAGTAAAGACAGCAGCTCCAGATGGAAACACAATCATGCTTGCTACAGCTGCCCTCAATACTCAGTATGTCACAGGCTCAAGTGATGTAAACCCATTGGAAGATCTCACTCTCATCGCTTGTCTCGATGATAACGGCTACTCAGTTCTCGCTTGCCCTGTCGATGCTCCATTCAACACATTCGAAGAATTTGTAGCTTATGCAAAGGCTAACCCAAGAAAGATCAACGCTGGTATGCCAGCTGCTGGTTCTAATACATTCCTTTTCGGAAAGCTTGAGAGCGTTCTCGGAATCGAGCTTAACCACGTTGAATGTGCTTCTGAAACAGACAGACTCACAAACATCGCTGGCGGCTTCATCGATATCGGTGTAGTAAGTCTTGGTAACGCTCAGTCTTATGAGAAGGCTGGAAAGCTTAAGGTCATCGGAACAGTTGCAGGTGATGGTGTTACAATCGCAGACAGCGGCGTTGAACTTGGTGACAACTACAAGACTCTTCAGGAACAGGGCTATTCCGACTGCTATGTCCTCTGCATGCACTACATCTATGGACCAAAGGGAATGAGCGAAGAGCAGGTTGCCAAGTTGAACGCTTCCTTTAAGCAGATCATCGAAGATCCTACAGTCAACGAAGGCCTCAGAAAGATTGGTCACATCCCACTCTGGCACGACCTCGAAGAATCCAAGAAGATCCAGATGGAAGAGTACGAAACAACTGTTGAAACAGCTAAGTTCCTCGGACTCTACGCTCTTTAATCGTAGTTATATCCAAATGATGCGGGTGGGTAGCTTCCTACCCGCAATTTATCCAAGCTCTTAGGAGATAAATATGAAAAAGCCAAGAAGAGATACCATTACAGGTATCGTTGGCCTTTTGGGCTGTGCTTTCTTTCTTGTTTTCACACAGAAAATCAAGATGCCTCCAAACCTTCTTGAGCCAGGCCCAAGGCTTTTACCATATGTTGCGATCATCATCATCGCATTTAGTTCAATAGCCCTTATCATCAAAGGTATCAAAGAGAGGGATAAGGAAGAGAAGCCTTATTTCCCAAAGGGTGGAGTAAAGAAGATTACGAAGTCATTCATAATGCTTTGCATCTATGCAGTCATGCTGAATTACCTTGGATTCCTTATTTCTACACCTTTTGCAACATTTGCATTTATTTACGACCTTAAAGGTGATAGTAAGGTCAAGCCGATTCCATCTGCAATCATTGCCGTTGTTGTCACAGCAGTATTGTATCTGATGTTCGTATATGGCTTCCAGGTCAGACTTCCTCGTGGAAAAATATTCTAGGAGATGAGAAAATGGCAGATTATTTAAGCGCAATACTTGTTTGTCTAAATCCAGTGAATCTCATTCTCATCATTGCAATGGTTTCCCTTGGAATCGTATTCGGAGCAATTCCAGGTCTTTCTGCAACACTTGGTATAGCACTTTTGCTCCCTATTACTTTCGGTCTTTCAACAACAACTTCCTTCGTATTGCTTCTGGCTATATGGATCGGAGGTGTTTCCGGAACCTTCATTTCTGCAGTCCTTATAGGTATTCCTGGTTCATCATCAGCTATCGCAACTTGTTTCGATGGATATCCTATGACAAAGAAGGGTGAGGCTGGAAAGGCACTGGGAATTGGTATGACAGCTTCCTTCATCGGTTCTGTATTCTCAATTCTCCTAGCTACCGTCCTTTCCCCAATCATTGCAAACTTCGCTCTTACCTTGGGACCATGGGAATACTTCTCACTCTGTTTCTGTGCAATCACTCTTATTGCTTCTCTTTCAAAGGGATCCATCTTTAAGGGATTGATGGCAGCAGGTATCGGTCTTTTGATGGGATGCGTAGGATCCGACCCAATCAACGGTATGGGAAGATTTACTTTCGGAAACTACAACCTTTACGGTGGTATTTCCACAGTTGCACAGATGTTGGGTATGTTCGCTATGTGCCAGATTATCCGCGACAATGCAAAGGGCAGTACAAAGATGCCTGATTGTGATGTCAAGAATATGAAGGGCCTTGGTGTGTCTTTCAAGGATATCTTCGATAACATCAAGACAATTCTATTTGCCTTCTTTGTTGGTCTCTGGATCGGCTTCCTTCCTGGCATGGGATCAGGTATTTCCAACATGGTAGCCTATGGTTATGCAAAGAGCATCAGCAAGGAGCCTGAAACCTTCGGAAAGGGTAACCCGTCCGGTGTTTGGGCCAGTGAGACGGCAAACAACGCTTCCCTCGGTGGCGCCCTCATTCCTATGATGGCTCTTGGTATTCCTGGTGATGGTATTACAGCCATGCTTATTGCAGCTTTGACCATCCATGGTCTCCAGGCTGGACCACTTTTTATGGTTGAGCAGCACGATTTGGCTATGCTTATCTTTGCATGTGTACTTGTCTCTGCAATCGTTACATATCTTATCCAGATTATAACAAAGAGATGGTTCCCATACATTCTTAAGATACCATATCACTATCTCTACACTGTAATTCTTGTAATAAGCTTCATCGGTGGTTACGGAATCAGCAGCAATATCTTCGACATCTACGTCATGTTGGCTCTCTGTTTCTTGGCTATATTCATGAATATTGCCGGTCTTCCTACATCTCCACTTGTATTGGCATTTATTCTCGAGCCTAAACTTGAAGGTTATTTCAGAAGAGGAATCAGCTATTCCCATGGTAGCTATTCTGAATTCTTCACCCGTCCAATATCATGCATCCTTCTTATAATTGCAGTTGCATGTGTCATTTGGCCATTGGTTTCAGATGCAATCAAGAAGAGAAAAGCAGCAAAATAAGGCGGCATAGGAGAGAATCGGTCTTGACGACAGCCGATATTCTTCTAATTGTGATACTTCGTCCCCTTGGGAAACCAAGGGGCGTTTTCGTGTATGGTTTGTTTTTCTTAGAGATGAATCCGGGACCAGGATAATACCCGGTCGTCCCCTTATTCCATTATGGGTACTCATTAGTAATGCCCATAGAATTATCATCTACGGGCATAACGATCCATGTCGGTGTTTTTCCAGTTTTCTATATCACTTGATCAGATTAGCATTTATATAATCCCAGTTTGGTGAGTATCCTATACCGCTATCGGTTGGAACAGGTACCGTTCCGTCCGGCATCAATGGATCATGGATCTTTGTAAACCAAGGCTTAGGAGTCTCATAGTCAAGAAGGGGATGGAGCATTCCTCTTTCGTAGTATTTACCGTCGATTCCCATGGCTCCG
>JALFRH010000014.1 GCA_022785155.1 Spirochaetales bacterium | reverse complement strand
TGAATACGTATTGATATGCACCCTTTATTGTCATAAGCATACCGATTCCCCCAAGAATCAGGCACATGACAATACCGATCAGAAGGCTTTTCAAAGTTCCCCGTCTGATTCTATCCTGCCTTCCCGCCCCCAAGTTCTGTGCGTTGAAGCTGACGAGCGCCGTGCCCAGTGCACTCAGTGGACACATTAGGAAATAGTTGAGCTTGTTGGCGGCTCCAAATCCATTCTGTGCAGGATTTCCCGCCACCATGACACCATCCACTCCAATGTCAAAGCCTACAAGGGCCCGCTGCATAACAATAATTCCTATAGCCAACACTGAAAACTGAAGTCCCATGGGAATACCCTGTTTCAGGTGCTTGATATAGAGGGAAAGGTCGAATCTGAAATCTTTTCCCGATAAACTGAGTTCTGGGTATTTCCCAAAGGCATAGATGAGGCACATGCCTGCACTTACAGCCTGTGCAACCGCCGTTGCAGCTGCAGCTCCTATGACTCCAAGGTGAAAGGTTATGATAAAGAGTAAATCCAGGGCGATGTTCAATACCGTGGAGAATAAGAGGAAGACCAAAGGTGTCTTGGAGTCACCGAGACTTCTGAGTACAGAGCAGATCAGGTTGTAGTAGAACTGGGCGAATATACCTATGAAAATAACTATGGAATATTGGTATGCAGCCTTCCAGACACCGGGGTTGGTCTCCGAGAGCCCGATAAATCGAAGTAAGGGGTCCAAGGTAAGTATTGCAATTACCGTCAGAAGGAGGGAAAGTACTGCCCCGAGGATGATTTCCGTTCCAAAGGATTTTCTCACCCTGCTTTTATCGCCGTGTCCGGCGGCAATAGAAGTCATTACCGAAAATCCTGCTGTACATCCCACTGCAAACTGGAGGAATATGTAGAGGATGGGAAAGACATCATTCACCCCTGCAATCTCATCAACGCTAAGTGTCTGACCGCAGATTGCTGCATCGCTGATAGTGTAGATCTGCTGCAGAAGATAAGAAAAAACGATGGGTAAAGAAAACCTGAAGATCACCTGACCTTCACCATCTGAAAGCAAGTCCAGTGATGGTTTTTTTGTGGATCCAAGCATCCCATTCCTCCGATTCCGCGTTGATTTAATATTATTAAAACTATATTTAGTCAATAGATATGTGAACGAAAAGATCCTATATTTGATATTTGGTGACTCTTGGTCTCATAGGGATAGTGTGTTCTTCTGACTATATGGCAACGTCTTGTGATCGTGGAATATATGGATAAGACAAATGCAATTTTTGATTCAAGCAGATAGATATCATCTTTGATTGATATGGATAACATGGCTCCAATAAATGATGACATTATTTGAGTCTCAAGAGTAAATAATCATGTTCCTGGTTTTATGGAAAAGAAAAAGGCTATCCAATTCTTTTCATTAGATAGCCCGGTTGATATAAACTCTTTTTCTTATTTCCTTTTTCTTGCTCTTTCAAGAACCATTTCGGTCCTCTTCTCTGCGTCCCCTGTGTACTCGGATGCATCCAGTGCCTTTTCAATCTCTTCTTTTGATAGGTAGGAGAGAAGCTCACTGTTATTCAAAAGAGCTTTTTTCAGAGGGTTTTCTTTTCCTTCTTGGACACAAACCCATGCCTTGAGGCTCTCTTCCCTTATCACCTCATGCATCTTCTGCCTGTCAGCACCCTTTTTTCCAAGTTCCATAAGCACTCTCTCTGTGGAGGCGAAGACTCCATAGTTGGACATAAGACGTTCCGTTGCCGTAGAGTGTATGCTCATTCCCTTCACCACCTTTATCTCGATGATAAGCATTTCATCAAGTGCAATGAAGGATTCAGGAATGAAGATTCTTCTATTTGCAGAATCGTCGAGGCTTCTTTCAAGGACAGTTGTAGCTGCGTTGTTCCAGGCACTCTGGTAAGCGTTCTCTACAATACGGGAAAGAGAATCGATCTTTTCGCTGTTGATGGGATTACGCTTGAATGGCATGGCTGATGAGCCTACCTGCATCTTGCCGAAGGGTTCAGAGAACTCTCCGATAGGCGGAGACTGGAGGATTCTGAAGTCAAGGCTGAACTTATGGAGAGTGCAGGCAATGGAAGAAAGGGCTTCGATTATCCTCAAGTCCTGCTTTCGTGAGTAAATCTGGGTGGCGGCGTCATAGGCCTTGATCCCCAGCTCCTCCATAACCATATTCTCCAGTTCTATGGAAGAAACACTGCTTTCAGCCACAAGTTCTTTATATGAAGCGGCTGTACCTACAGCTCCCTTCATTCCCTTTCCCCTGATGTTCTTCTTTACAAATACAAGCTGCTCCCTGTCGTCAAGAAGATCCTGGAGTGTCTGGGATAGGCGATAGCCTATAGTTGTGATTTCAGCTGGCTGAATGTGAGTAAATGCCATAGTAGGGACATTTTTATATGCTTCAGCCTTTTCTGATAGAGCATCCACCAGATCATCCAGCCTCTTTAATGTAAGAGCCAGGGCTTCTGTAAACCTTACGGCGTCGGCGTTGTCAAGGGCATCCATGCTGGTAGCGCCGAGATGGATGATACCCCCTGCCTTTGGGCATTGGGAGGCATATGTCTTGATTTCAGCCATGAGATCGTGGTGTATTACGCTCTCTATTTCCGTGGCCTTCTCTATATCGATGTCGTCTTTGTGGGCTTCAAGTTCTTCAACCTGTTCCTTGCTTACAACACCAGCTTTCTCCTCAGCTCTGGCAAGGGCGATCCAGACTCTTCTCAGAAGTTTCCTTTTATGGACTTCTGAGAAGATTTCCTTCATTTCTTCCGAGCCGTAGCGCCAGGAAAGAGGGCTGACATAAGAGCTGTGGTCATAGGCGTGGGCCATATTACTTCTCCCTGATGATGAGCTGATCTCTCTCCGGTCCTACGCTGATAAGAGTAATAGGAGTCTTGATGAGTTTTTCCAGTTCAAGAATAAATGTTCTGCACTTCTCAGGAAGGTCTTCCCACTTTCTTGCCTTTGTCGTGTCTTCCATCCATCCCGGGAAGTCTTCATAGATTGGTTTTGCCCTTTCCTGGAGCCTTGTTTCAGGAAGATGGGAGTAATACTCACCGTCAATCATATAACCTGTGCAGACACGGATTGTTTCGAATGTATCCAAGACATCGACTTTTGTAAGACAGACATCTGTTACACCGTTCATCCAGCATGCGTAGTCACATGCCACGGCATCGAACCAACCGCAGCGGCGAGGGCGTCCTGTGGTTACACCGAACTCATGGCCGATGGCCCTTAGCTTATCTGCCGTTTCATCGAAAAGCTCAGTCATGTATGGACCGCCACCTACAGATGTAGAGTAAGCCTTTGCCACACCATAGACTCTGTCAATGGCTCTTGGAGGGATTCCTGCACCGTTACAGCCGCCGGCTGCCGTAGGGTTGGAGGATGTGGAGTATGGATAGATACCCCAGTCGTTGTCTCTCATGATACCCAATTGGCCCTCGAGAAGGATGTTTCTTCCTTCCTCGACAGCTTCCCTGACAGCAGGGTTTGTGTCGATGATGTGGTCGCCGAACTCCTCTCTCCATGCCTTTGCCTTCGCCAAAAGCTCTTCAAGGGTATATGTAGGGAGACCATAGTATTCCAGTTCTCTGTTCTTCTTTCCAAGAAGTGCGGAGAGCTTCTTTTTCAAAGTCTCTTCGTCCAGGATATCTGCGGCTCTGATTCCGCATCTTGCCGCTTTATCCTGATAGCAAGGGCCGATGCCTCTCTTAGTGGTTCCGATCTTCTCGCTTTCGCTTCTCTTTCCCTCTTCGGCGCCATCGAGAGCCATATGGTAAGGCATGATTACATGGGCTCTTTCGTCGATGAATACGCTTTCGATCTTTTCACCTGTGACTTTCTCTATATCTTCAAGTTCAGAGTGCATTCTATCGAAGTTTACGACAGTACCGGCACCTACTATATTCATTGTGTTGTCATTGAAGATACCTGAAGGGAGGATGTGGAGGCCAAACTTTCCCTTTTCGTTTACTACTGTGTGGCCTGCGTTGTCGCCACCCTGGAAACGAATGACCATATCTGCCTTCTGGGCAAGATAATCTACGATTCTTCCCTTTCCCTCGTCTCCCCACTGGAGACCGATTACACAATTTACGGACATTTCTTTCCTCCTCAATTCTTCGGGATCATTTCCGCAATATAAGGAAGGGTCCTGTACTCTTCCTTGTAGTCCAAACCATATCCAACCACCCATACATCAGGGATATCGAAGCCTTTGTAGTGGATTTCTGTTTCAACTTCATGACGTGAAGGTTTGTCCAAGAATACAGCTTTCTTCACAGAAAGGGGGTGCCTTGCCTCAAAGTTCTTTGTGAGATAGGCCAATGTATGACCACTGTCAAGAATATCTTCCACAATCAAGACGTGCTTGTCCGTGATGCTTTCCCTGGTATCCATCAGGAATCTGACTTCGCCTCTCTTATCTCCATTCTTTCCATAGCTGGAGATTGCGATGAAGTCTATGATGTGGGGTACTCTCAGTTTTCTTGCCAAGTCTGTCAAGAAAAATACAGAACCCTTCAGTACTCCTACGATTACCAGAGGCTCTGTAATATCTTTGTAGTCTCTATTGATCTCTGCGGCGAGTTCATCGACTCTGCTTCTGATTGTATCTGCATCGATCAAAACTCTTCTGAGATCTTCTGTCAGTGGCGGTATGGCTAGCTGCATTGTCTTTCCTCCAAATACCTTTCCATTATATTGAAAAAAGGGGATGTGGTGAATGGAGTAAAGGAACTTTATGTAAACATTACTGAAAAATCATTACTTCTTGACCCTATATTGTTTTGGCTATACCCTTTGAAGGCTTAGGGGGAATAATGGAACACAGGGATATACTGGAGAAAATGTATTTATCAAGGTTCTTTGAGGAGAAACTTCAGAAAGAATTTTCTGAAGCCAATCTCTATGGAACCACACATCTTTCCATAGGACAGGAAGCATCACACGTAGGCTTGTGTGCAGCCTTGGAGAAGGGGGATTGGATTGTCCCAACCCATCGTTGCCATGGCTTCAACATCGCTTCAGGCTCCAGCATTGAGGCGATGTTTTCAGAGATGTTGGGCTCCCGCCACGGGCTATGCAAGGGCTTGGGTGGCAGCATGCATATGACCGATGTCTCCAATTATAATCTGGGCTCATCCGCTGTAGTAGGATCCGGCGTCCCCCTTGCCGGTGGATGTGCCTTCGCCCTTAAGAGACAGAATATCCCGAATATTGCAGTGGCCATATTCGGAGACGGCGCCTCCAGCAGGGGCAGCGTCCATGAGATGATGAATCTTGCCTCTGTATGGAATCTTCCCATCCTCTTCTTTATGGAGAACAACCACTATGGAATGAGCGCCTCCAGCGATAGAATGATAGCCACCTCCACCATCCATAACAGGGCTGAAGGATATGGTATCGGACACGAAAAATTGGATGGAAACGATGTGTTGGCTGTGATTGACGGAGTGAAGAGGGCAAGAGAGAGGATACTGAAAGATAACAAGCCATATTTCATCGAGGTCGACACCTATCGTCTCTGCGGCCACAGTAAATCCGACAAGCTTCTATACAGGACAAGGGAAGAGGAGAAGGAGTGGGCCAAGAAAGACCCTATTTCCCTTTTCGTTTCCTTCGTCGTAAAAAACGGTATCCTCAGTGAAAACCAGTGCGCCGATATTAAGGAGAAGGCCTTTGAATGTGTAGACAAGGCCTGGGAAGAGGCTTGGGCCAAGAGGGATGATATCCTTTCGCTGGAAGAGGCCAGGGCCCTTGTCATGCCTGAAAGCCAGAGTCCCCTTTTCTTTGATGGCGGAAAAAAACATAAGGGAACATACCGCACTGCAGTAAGGGAAGCCTTATCTGAAATAATGGAAAATGACGAAAGGGTGACCCTCATAGGGGAAGACATCGGAGTCTATGGAGGCTGCTTCGGAGTCACCGGGGATTTATATAAGAAGTTTCCTGACAGAATACTGGAGACCCCGGTATCTGAAGAGGGATTCTCAGGTATGGCGGTAGGCGCATCCATGCTGGGGGAAAGGCCTATCGTCGAAATAATGTATGCAGATTTCATGACTCTTGTGTCCGATGCAGTCATCAACCATGGAGCAAAGACCTATTTCATGTCCGGCGGCCAGCTTAAGTGCCCCTTTATCGTCAGAACCGCCATGGGAGGAGGCACAGGACACGGGGCACAGCATACAGCATGCCCTGAGGCTATGTTTTTGAATGTTCCGGGAATAAAAGTATGTGCCCCGAGCACTCCCTGGAGTGCAAAAGCCCTTCTGAAGGCTGCTGCAAAGGAGGAGTGTCCTGTAGTATTCTTCGAGCACAAGGCCCTTTACTCCAATGAAGGTGACATCGGCGACGAGAATGATATTCTTCCCCTTGGAAAGGCCTTGGTGGAGGAAAAGGGAATGGATGCTCTCATCATCGGGTACTCCAGGGGCCTCTATGAAGCAAAGAAGGCCTTGGGGGAGGAAAGGGTAACCTTCCTTGACCTGGTTTCCCTTAAGCCTTTGGATGAAGAGTGCATTAAACAGTGGGCTGGAAAAATAGGTAGGATTCTTATAGTAGAGAACGTTCCTCTCCAAAGCTCTGTTGCAGAAAGTGTCATAAGAATAATCAGGGAAAGCGGAATCAAAGCCAAGATAAAGACTGTATCGGCTTTGGATATGCCATTGGCCTTTTCCAAAAAACTGGAGAATGCAATTCTTCCAAACAGAGATAGAATAAGAGAAGCTTTTGTTGATCTTATCGGAGACTATGATGACTGAAAACACCTATGGCATTCTTTATGGAGAGGAGCTTCCCCAGGATCTTTTTTCCTCCGTTCACTTTGTTCCTGTCTACGACATAGAGAAAAAGGCAAGTACAGGAGAAGAAGTATCTTTAATCCTTCCATATAATGCCGTTGACAAAAGGTGGTCCACCATTCCAGAGAAGAAGATTCTTCTTCACCTCTACCAGAGGTTAAGTGATGAAGGATACGTAATCTGGATCCCGGAATACAGGGGGGAGAGGCTCTCTCTTCTTGCGGAGAAGGGTGGAAAAAGGTTTTTGATTGTAATTGTTTTGGACAGCGAAAGTGAGAGGAAAGCCTGGATTGCAAAGGAAAACTCCGACTCTTATACAGTCGTGATCATAAGGGAGAAGGTCATTGAAGAGAAGGATGCGCATTCTATGTCCTTGGATATGGCTCTCTCCTCTTTCAATTTTCTTTCTCTTTGAGTTAACATAAAAGACAAGGGCTCCAGCCCTACAGGAGATAAAAATGGATATAGATGTAAAGAATCTGCATCCCTTGGAAGTCAAATTGTTGAGACATGTATCGAAGGGTGAAGTCATCACCTCAGATAGAATCGTCAAGGAATTGGACTATAAAGTGGGACAGTGCAACCAGGCATTTTCATGGTTGAGTGCAAAAGAATGCCTTCTAGAAACAGGAAGAACCAAGAGAGTCATCTACGAACTCACAGAATTGGGCAGGGACCAGGAAAAGAACGGCATGCCTGTAGAACGCATCTTTACATTTATCAGAGATAACGGCCCTGCCGCCATGCCTGAGATTGCAGAGGCTTTGAAGCTTGAGAAGAGCGATGTAGGTTCCGCCTTCGGTCTCCTTTCAAAGAGCGGAGTAACCAAGCTCAACGAAGAGAGAAAGGCTGCCTTGGCAAAAGACCAGCTTCCAGAGGAAGTGAAGGTCCAGAGCGGTCTTCTGAAGAAGGCGATCCAGAAGGGCTACCTGGAGGAAGGGGAGCTATCATCAGAGGAGAAGGCTGCCATTTCACAGATGGCGAAGAAGAGAGGCGCTTCATCTTCTCCATTCAAGTTCATTGAAAGGGAAGACGTAACATACGCTCTTACAGATAAGGGAGAAGAAGTGAAGAAGGCTGTTTTGGAAGCCAACATCACTGGAGAGGAATTCGGTGTACTTACACCTGAGATGCTTGCTTCCGGCGCATGGAAGAATGGTTCATTCCGTCCATATGGAATCAACGCACCTACTTCCCGTCTTATTCCTGGCCGTCACAACGCATATGGCGACTATCTGCAGTGGGTGAAGGACAAGCTTACAGCTCTTGGTTTCGAAGAATTCGACGGACCACTTGTGGAGAACGAGTTCTGGAACGGAGACGCCCTGTTTATGCCACAGTTCCATTCTGCCCGTGATATCCATGATGTCTACTATGTAAAGGATCCTGTACATTGCAGACAAATCGAGGAGCCATGGCTTGATAACGTGGCCAGAACCCATGAAAACGGCGGAGATACAGGAAGCCGCGGTTGGGGATACAAGTTCGACCATGAGTTCACCCGCCGTCAGGTATTGAGAAGCCAGGGTACGGTACTTTCAGCTCATCAGCTTACAAAGGCAAAGGTTCCTGGAAAGTATTTCGGTATTGTAAGATGTTTCCGTTATGACCAGGTTGACGCTACCCATGGTGCAGACTTCTATCAGACGGAAGGAATTGTACTTGGAGATGACGTAAACCTTAGAAACCTCTTGGGTCTCTTGAAAATGTTCGCTGAGGAGATTGCAGGTGCAGACGAAGTGAAATATGTTCCTGGATACTTCCCATTTACAGAACCAAGTATCGAAGTACACATCAAGCACCCTGTTCTTGGATGGTTTGAGCTTGGCGGGGCAGGTATTTTCCGCCCTGAGGTTACAAAGAGCCTCGGTGTTGATTGTCCTGTATTGGCTTGGGGTCTTGGAATCGACAGAATGGCTCTCATGCACTTGGGTCTAAATGACCTGAGAGAGCTCTTCACTCCTAATATTGAATCTGTAAGAACAAGGAGGGGAAACTAATGCCAAAGATTGATGCACCTGAAAAACTGTTCTTCGATCTCCTTGGTAAGGAGATGAGCGACCAGGAGCTTATAGATATCTTCCCGGTGGCCAAGGCTGAATTGGACGGCCACGACAAAGAAAACAAAGTCATTAAAATCGAGCTCAACGACACAAACCGCCCGGACCTTTGGTCTCCTGCAGGAGTGGCCAGAGCTCTCAGCACCTATGAGCTGGAAGAGATTCCCTACTATGATTTCTTCTCCACAAAGGAAGAATCAAAGGATAGCGGAAATAGAGTGATCATCGACCACGAGTCAGCCATTGGTATAAGAGACTTCTCCATAGGCTTTGCTTGCCGTGGCGTCGAAGTTGATGATGATATGCTTGTGAACTTGATCCAGAGCCAGGAGAAGCTTTGCTTCAACTTCGGTAGAAAGAGAAAGACCATTGCCATGGGTATTTACCGCTCGGAACTCATCAACTATCCTGTGCATTATGCGGCAGTGGACCCAGATAAGACAAAGTTCGTTCCACTTGGAATGGATGAGGAGTTGTCTCTGAGGGAAATCTGCCAGAAGCACCCTAAAGGAAAGGAATACGGATATATCGTTTCTTCCTATGATAAATTCCCATATCTCTATGATGACAAGGGTGAGACACTCTCATTCCCTCCTGTAATCAACTCTGCCCGCATTGGAGCCGTTGAAGTGGGTGACAGCGAGTTCTTCATCGAGGTTTCAGGTCCTATTCTCAACGACCTCTTGCTGGCTGTAAACATTTTGGCCTGCGATCTCAGCGATATGGGCTTTGAAATCCTTCCTGTCAAGGTAATCTTCAATCAGGACACTCCTTATGGTAGAGAGATCACTGTTCCATATTACTTCCAGGAGCCACAGAGAGCTTCCTTCAAGACCATCAGAAAGACACTCGGTCTTGACCTGAGCAAGGACGAGTGCATCAGAGCCCTTAAGAAGATGGGTGTCTATGCAGTTGCCGATGACGAGTATGTCTACATTGAGTGCCCTGAGTATAGAAACGACTTTCTACATGAAGTGGATGTTGCCGAAGATGTAATGATCGGCCATGGTCTTGAGGAGTTTACTCCTGTAATGCCAACGGACTTCACTGTAGGAAGACTTAGTCCTGTTGAGGAGTTTTCAAGAAAGGTCAAGGATATTATGACCGGCTTGGGCTTCCAGGAAATGATGTACAACTATCTTGGTTCCAAGAAGGAGTATATCGACAACATGCATATCTCTCCAGATAAGGCTGTATTCATTGCAAACCCAATGAGTGAGAACTATGAGGTCATCAGACCATCCATCCTTCCTTGTCTTTTGGAGAGTGAGAGTGTAAGCGGCCATGCAGTATATCCACATCTTATCTTTGAGTGCGGAAAAGTTACTGTAAAGGATGAAAATGACAACAGCGGAACACATACAGGAAACAGTGTAGGCTTCTTGGCCGCCAATGTTTCCATGGGTTACAACGATGCTGCTTCTTATATCCAGACCCTTATGTATTTCTTGAGAAAGGAATATACGCTTTCTCCTGTTGAAGATGATCCAAGATTTATTCCTGGCCGTGCTGCGTACGTTATGTATAAGGGCGAAAAGGCTGGTGTCTTTGGAGAAACCCATCCGGCAGTCCTGGAGTCTTGGGGTTGCACAATGCCTGCGATAATGGCAGAACTGGATATGGATATTCTTTTGAAATAAGATATTTAGCTTAGAAAAAGAGGAGTGTAGCTGTCCGGCACACTCCTTTTTTGCATCGATTCTTTAGGTTGATGGAAGCTTGTGTGTGGTTTTTATTTGGAGAGAGATTCTCAGTATTATCTCATTTGATTAAGGACTTCAGCGGCTTCCAGATCTTTTATTCTCTCCTTTAGTGCTTGTATTTGTTTCTCAGATTCCAGTAATTTCTTTTCGTCCTCCTCTTTAATGAGCTGGATCTTTTTTTCGTAGTATTCTTCCTGTTCCTTGAATTGTTCCTCGAAGTTGTATCTTATCCAAGCTTTTGTCTTATCCATGACTTCAGAATCCCCCTTGTACTCCAAGCAGGCTGTTTTGGCAATATCGGATGTCATTT
>JALFRH010000186.1 GCA_022785155.1 Spirochaetales bacterium | reverse complement strand
TATTCCCCACTGCTGCCTCCCGTAGGAGTTTGGACCGTGTCTCAGTTCCAATGTGGCCGATCACCCTCTCAGGTCGGCTACTGATCGTCGCCTTGGTAGGCCGTTACCCCACCAACTAACTAATCAGACGCAGGCCCATCCTTTGCCGATAAATCTTTGGCTGAAAAAAGATGTCTTCCTTCAGCATTATGAGGTTTTAATCCCGGTTTCCCGAGGCTATCCCTCTGCAAAGGGCAGGTTGCCTACGCGTTACTCACCCGTCCGCCGCTTTCCACTCATAACTTCAACCGAAGCATCTGTTATGAGCTTCTCGCTCGACTTGCATGTGTTAGGCACGCCGCCAGCGTTCATCCTGAGCCAGGATCAAACTCTTAATTAAATGGTATTTAATCTCCCCGAAAGAAGTTTAAATCGTTTGAATTTCTAACTCTTAAAACGCATTAGCGTTATTTGCTAATTCTTTATCCGAATTATTCTCTAGAAATTGTCGGAAACTATCTTGCATTTCCTTTTCAGGTTGTGCTGTTAGTATCCTTTAAATCAAAATTTATTTTGACTCAAATTTCTACACTATGAAGTTTTCAATGTTCAGCGCTTCTTTTGAAGCTTACCCGCTCTTAGCGAGCTTTTATATTATATCGCGTATCAAGGTGTTTGTCAAGAACTTTTTTTCAACATTTTGAGGCGTTTTTTCTGTCCATTTCCATGCGAGCCAATGCCTCGTATATGATGTTGTTTTTGTTCGTGCATGTCTCCCTGAC
This sequence comes from Spirochaetales bacterium, assembly GCA_022785155.1. Taxonomy (GTDB): domain Bacteria; phylum Spirochaetota; class Spirochaetia; order Sphaerochaetales; family Sphaerochaetaceae; genus Ornithospirochaeta. The sequence continues at coordinate 12,162 of JALFRH010000186.1, read as the reverse complement.
AGCTTGATTATCTTACCAAAGATACGCCCTCTTGTCAACGCTTTTTTCTATCTTTTTTTCTCTTTTTTTGCTCACCCTTTTCTACCCCTGCAGCTATGCCCTTTTCAGCCGTTTTTTGTTTTTCGTAAGCGCCTATTTTACTTTAGCATTTTGCATAGATCATCTTTATCCATTCTGTAAAAGAAACGTCTTGTCTATCATTGCCATCCAGCGATCGAATCTGTAATGCTTTTTTGCGATTCCATGGTACGATCTCCTTCGTATTATTTTCCTGTCTGCACACGCTATTCTTCGTTTTAACGCAGTTTTTGTCACATCTTGATCTACGGGCTCAGCTTAACACGATTTCTTCTCACAAGCAATAAAAAAGAGAACCGTATTGGCTCTCTTTTTAGTTTCGTTATCTGGATAGGTCTCCCTACTCGATGATCTCAGTTACAACGCCGGATCCAACTGTTCTTCCGCCTTCTCTGATAGCGAAGCGGAGACCCTTGTCCATAGCAACCTTGTGGATAAGATCAACGATGATCTCTGTGTGGTCGCCAGGCATGATCATTTCCTTACCTTCTGGGAGATGTACTGTACCTGTGATATCAGTTGTTCTGAAGTAGAACTGAGGTCTGTAACCATCGAAGAATGGTGAGTGTCTTCCACCTTCATCCTTGCTGAGTACGTATACTGTTCCTCTGAACTTGTCGTGTGGTGTGATTGCATTTGGCTTACAAAGAACCTGTCCACGAACAACTTCCTTCTTGTCAACACCTCTGAGGAGAGCACCGATGTTATCACCAGCCTGTCCTTCGTCGAGGAGCTTGTTGAACATTTCAACACCTGTAACAACTGTGTTTCTTGTTTCCTTGATACCAACAATCTGAACTGGGTCGTTGACATGGATGACACCAGCTTCGACTCTTCCTGTTACAACTGTTCCACGACCGGAGATGGAGAAGATGTCTTCGATAGGCATGATGAATGGCTTATCAACAGCTCTCTCTGGGAGTGGGATGTAGGAATCCATAGCGTCGAGAAGCTCATCGATGCACTTTGTAGCTTCTGGATCATCTGGCTTTGTCATTGCTTCGTATGCAGATCCTCTGATGACTGGGCATCCAGCACCGTCGAAGCCATACTCTGTGAGAAGGTCTCTCATTTCTTCTTCAACGAGGTCGATGAGGTCTGGATCGTCAACCTGATCACACTTGTTGATGAATACGATGATTGCAGGTACACCAACCTGTCTAGCGAGAAGGATGTGCTCCTTTGTCTGAGCCATAGCACCATCTGTTGCAGCAACAACGATGATAGCACCATCCATCTGAGCAGCACCTGTGATCATGTTCTTGATGTAGTCAGCGTGACCCGGGCAGTCGACGTGAGCATAGTGTCTGTTTTTAGACTGATACTCAACGTGTCTTGTGTTGATTGTGATACCACGTTCCTTCTCTTCTGGTGCGTTGTCGATTGCATCATAAGCAAGGGCCTTGTCTCCGAACAACTTTGCACAATGCATTGTGATAGCTGCTGTGAGTGTGGTCTTACCATGGTCAACGTGACCAATGGTTCCTACGTTTACGTGTGGCTTAGTTCTCTCGAATTTTTCCTTAGCCATCAGTTCCTCCTTGTGGCACTGGCCACAAATCAAAAAGATATATTTTATAAAGGCCCAAGCCTTTACAGTTTGCCTGAGACAACTGATTGCCAAGTCATTAAGTTAAGTTCCAGAGGTCGGCAGTATGACTGACGACATACGTTTATTTATAAAAAAACTCTATCCGGAACCGCCTTATCGCCTAAGCAATCGGTTTGGCTCTTCTTCACCCGTGCAAAGTTTTGCCCTACACGTGGCGGCACTTTGAACAATCTAAAAGAAAAAGGAAATAATGTCAACACCCGAATTCCTTTCTCTAAAAAAAGTTATGAAACTGGATATTTCATTGTCCATATTTTATTTCCTGGAAGCATATTTTTCAGCTCTGTCATTGTTCAAAAAGGGATTTGTCAAGACAGTTCCTGATATATGAAAAGACATTTCTTTTACATGTAAGGTTTTAAATCCATAAGGCCAATTAATGTCACCCTTTTCGGAGAAATCGCGTTGACCATAAATGAAGTTATGAGTATTTTGAGATAATGATATAGACAACGTGCTATATTCCAAGGAGCAAGAATAATGAAAGATGTAATGTTCAATACAAGCGGAGTATGTGCCAGCAAGATTTTCTTCCAGTTGGATGAGGAAGGAAAGATCCACAACCTTCAGTTCAATGGTGGATGCAACGGTAACCTTAAAGCCATCGGTAAGCTTTGTGAAGGTCAGGATGCAAAGGAGATTTCTTCAATTCTTAAGGGAAACACCTGTGGTTTCAAGAAAACCAGCTGTGCCGATCAGCTTGCAAAAGCCATCGAAGCCAATATCTGACATAGGTCTATTCTTTATCAGCCGTCGGAAACGACGGTTTTTTATTGCCTATATAATGAATAAAGGGACCGTTTCATACGGTCCCTTACTATCCCGATAGCTGCAATTAGAAGCGGATGTGGCTGAATGCCTTGTTTGCTTCTGCCATGCGGTGCACATCTTCCTTCTTCTTGAAAGCTGCGCCTGTTGAGTTATATGCATCTACGAGTTCATCTGCAAGCTTGTCTGCCATTGTCTTGCCGTTTCTGCTTCTTGCAGCTGCGATGAGCCATCTCATAGCAAGAGCTTCACGTCTTGATTCTCTGATTTCAGTAGGAACCTGATATGTGGCTCCACCTACTCTTCTGGACTTGACTTCAACAGCTGGCTTTACATTCTCGAGAGCCTTGTTGAAAACATCGATTTCCTTCTCACCTGTCTTTTCAGCAATCTTCTTGAGTGCTTCATAGACAATCTTTGAGGAGATGGACTTCTTTCCGTCGATCATCATGCGGCAGATGAATTTCTCAACTGCTGTGCTATTGTAAACTGCGTCAGGTGTAACCTTCCTGACAGGAGTCTTTTCTCTTGACATACTTCTTTCCCCCTATCAAGCCTTTGGTTTCTTTGCGCCGTACTTGGAACGACTTCTCTTTCTGTCTGCAACACCAAGTGTATCCTTGGATCCACGAACAATGTGATATCTTACACCAGGAAGGTCCTTGACTCTTCCGCCTCTGATAAGAACAACAGAGTGTTCCTGGAGGTTATGGCCGATACCAGGGATGTAGGCAGTTACTTCGATTCCATTGGAAAGACGTACTCTGGCTACCTTTCTGAGAGCTGAGTTAGGCTTCTTAGGTGTGACAGTCATGACTCTTGTACACACACCTCTCTTCTGAGGACAGCCCTCGAGAGCAGGGGACTTTGTCTTGGATGTAGTTGAAGTCCTACCCTTTCTAATTAGCTGATTAATTGTAGGCATCTTATTGACGCTCCTTTCTTATTTGACCCGCTCGTCTCACACCAAGGGGTCTATACCGCTCAAGCGGTACATCTATTGAAAACTGTGGTCAGCATGAGATACTACCAACAAGGCCCGGAGAGGGCGCCGACAGGCGCCTTACTCCTCGTCAGTCATGACCTCGTTTATTTCTGCAGCATCTCCCACAGACTTCATTTCCGCCAATTCCTCGTAGTCATTGTCATCATCGTATGTCACGCTGTTTTCCCTTGTGGCATCTTTGATCTTCTGTTCTTCGAGGAGTTTCTGATCTTCTGTAAGGACAATATCTTTATAACCGACAAATCCAGTTCCAGCAGGAATGAGTTTACCGATGATGACGTTCTCCTTAAGACCTTTCAACTCGTCTGTTTTACCAGCTATTGCAGCTTCTGTCAATGTCTGGACAGTATGAGCGAAGGAAGCACCGGAAATAAATGATTCACTATTTCTAGCTGCATCGGATACACCGCTGAGACAAGGTCTTCCGATTGCAGGAACCTGACCGTTTGCCTTGACCCTTTCGTTTTCCTTCATGAACTCTATCTTGTCCACTTTCTGGTTGACGATGAACTTTGTATCGTTGCTTCTGACGATCTCAACAGTCCTCAACATCTGTCTGATGATGATGGAGAGGTGCTTTTCGTTGATTTCGATATCCTGCTCACGATAGACGTCCTGAATAGCTTTTACAAGGAAGGAAAGGACAGAAGTCTCACCAAGCACAGTAAGGACTTCCCTACTGTTGACCTGAGCGTCACAAAGCTTATCGCCGCACTGGACTTCATCACCCTCTCTTACAAGAAGAACGATACCCTGTGTAGGAACTTTATGTACGTGTCTGAACTTCTTCTTATCCTCGGCTTCCTCCGGATAGATTTCAGCAAGCTTGTCCAAGATAGTGATCTTTGCATATCCCTTCTCCACCTTTATGCTTTCAACCTTACCGGAAACATGAGCGATGACGTTATAGTTCTCAGTAGCAGTCTTAGTGGCATCGAAGAGAGAGTTGACCAATGGAAGACCACCTGCGATATCCTTTGACTTGGAAGCATCTTCTTTTGGAGCGGATGCAATGATATCACCGGCTTTGATGACCTGTCCAACGTCCTGGAAGTGCATTGTAGATCCACCAAGTACTGTATATTCCTTGATCGTATCGTCAGCAAGTTTGACCACTACAGTCGGGTTATACTTACCCAGCTTATCTCTGGATACAGTGTGCCATTCCTTGACGCCTGAAGCATGGTTCTCGACAACCAAGTAACTCTTTCTTGCCACGAAGTCTCTCATTTCAACGATCTTGCTGTCTTCTTCTGCAATGATAAGCTCATTGAATGGGTCGAACTTGAAGACTACCTCATCAGCCGGGATTACAGCACCGTTGTTTGTTTCGTCAGCAAGAACTGCACCTACTGGGATTTCAACTTCTGTATCTGCACCGATGACGAAGGTCCTTCCATTAAGTTCCACAAGTTTACCGTTGAACTTTGAAATGACTTCCTTACCAGCGAGGTTCTTGTAGAAAGGATAACCCTTACCTACGTTCTCTCCGCTCTGTACAAGAAGCTCAGAGTACTTTCCTGTGATTTCTTCAAGAACCTTTGTAGCTGTAAAGCGGCTCTTACGTGGGAAGATCCTCTTTCCTTCCTGGTTGATTACATAACGAGCAGAGTTGATTCCATCCACAATTATTGGATAAGAGAATGTCTTCTCGTTGGAAGATACTGTTGCAATACCACCGGCATGGAAGGTTCTCATAGTAAGCTGTGTACCAGGCTGACCGATTGACTGAGCGGCTACGACACCAACTGCTTCACCGATTTCAACAGTCTTGTTGGTTGCATAGTTTCTACCATAGCACTTCTTACATACACCATGATCTGCTTCACAAGTAAGTACGCTTCTAATAAGTACCTTCTCTACACCTGCGTCCTCGATTTTTGCAGCTGTCTCGTTTGTTATGAGCTCGTTTGCCTCTGCAAGCACCACAGGATTTCCTTCTTCATCCTTAAGGAATGGGTGAAGGATATCGTCTACAGGGAAAGCACCGGCAATCTTACTCTGGAGAGTTTCGTTCTTGGAAGCATCGGCAGATACCCAAATACCATTGATTGTATGACAATCTTCCATTGTGACGACGACATCCTGAGCCACATCTACAAGCTTTCTTGTAAGATATCCGGCACGAGCTGTCTTGAGGGCAGTATCTGTAAGACCCTTTCTTGCACCGTTTGAGGAGAAGAAGAATTCGATGATTGAAAGACCTTCCTTGAAGTTTGACTTTACAGGGAGCTCGATGTTATCGCCATTTGGCTTGGTCATGATACCTCTCATGGCACCAAGCTGGGAAATCTGCTTTGAAGAACCTCTGGCTCCTGAGTCGGCCATCATAAACAATGGGTTAAATCCGTGCTGGTCTTCCTTCATCTCTTTCATCAAAAGGTCTGTAAGTTCATTCTTTGTGCTGTTCCACAAGGAGATTACCTTACTCTTCTTTTCTTCTTCAGAGATTGTACCTGCAAGAAGCTGCTTCTTGATGTGTGCTTCCTCTTCCTCAGCCTTCTTGATAAGATCCTTCTTTCCTTCAGGGACGATCATATCTGAGAGACCGATTGTAGCACCGAAGATTGTTGCATACTTATATCCAAGGTCTTTTACGCTATCGAGAAGTTCTACGGCGACAGATGGTTTCTCATGGTCCAAAGTCTCCGTAATGAGCTTCTTGAGCTGCTTGTCTCCAAGACAGTAGTTCTGGAAAGGTACACCAAGTGGGATGGAAGAGTTGAAAATAATTCTTCCTGGAGTTGTTTCTGTCCAAGCTTTACCGTCAGAAACAGTTCTATTGCCCTTTTCGTCCACTACTGTAAGACCTTTCTTAAGTCTGTAGTAGATCTTTTCGTTGTAAGAGACACTCTTTGCATCGATTGCAGCTTCAATTTCAGCAATTGATTCGAAGTGCTTTCTCTTCTCTTTTCTATCGAGATCGACTCTTTCCTTCGTGAGGTAGTAGATACCAAGAACCATGTCCTGTGAAGGATAAGCGATAGGCTTACCGTTTGCAGGGTCCAAAAGGTTTGTAGTAGAGAGCATAAGTGTCCAACACTCAAGCTGTGCAGCTTCTGAGAGTGGAACGTGGATAGCCATCTGGTCTCCGTCGAAGTCAGCGTTGAATGCATGACATACAAGAGGATGGAGCTTCAATGCTTTTCCATCTACAAGTACAGGTTCGAATGCCTGGAATCCAAGACGGTGGAGTGTAGGAGCTCTGTTAAGCATTACAGGGTGCTCTTTTACTACATCATCCAGGATGCTCCATACTTCTGGAGCTCCCTCTTCAACCATTGCCTTTGCCTTCTTGACGTTTGGAGCTGTTCCATTGTCATGGAGTCTTCTGATGAGGAATGGCTTGAAGAGTTCCAAAGCCATAAGGGAAGGAACACCGCACTGGTGCATCTTCAACTCTGGTCCAACGACAATTACGGAACGACCTGAATAGTCTACACGCTTACCAAGAAGGTTCTGTCTGAATCTACCCTGCTTACCCTTGAGCTGGTCTGCAAGAGACTTCAAATCCCTCTTGGAGGCACCCTTTGCAGGGTTTTCGACCTTTCCGTTGTCAAGGAGACAGTCCACAGCTTCCTGAAGCATTCTCTTCTCGTTTCTGACAATGATATCCGGAGCCTGGATGGAGATCAGGCGCTGAAGACGATTATTTCTGTTGATGACTCTTCTATAGAGTTCGTTAAGGTCAGTTGTTGCAAATCTACCGCCATCAAGCTGGACCATAGGTCTCAGATCTGGTGGGATTACAGGAAGAACTGTAAGGATCATCCATTCAGGTCTGTTGCCTGAATCAATGAACCAAGAGCAATATTTGACTACAGAAGCAGCCTTCTTTGCCTCACCGCTATCTGTCTTGCCGCTCTTTCTGATGATCTCCTCAAGGTTTTTCTTGTTCTTTTCCCTAAGTTCTACAAGATCAAGACCCTTCAAAAGCTCATAGATAGCCTCAGCACCCATTCCTGCCTTGAATGAGTCCTGATTCTCCGAGGCATACTTTTCATATTCAGATTCAGAGAGGACTTTACCCTTTTCCAAGCCTTCAACCTGACCTGGATCGATTACTACGTAAGACTCGTACTTGAAGATGGCGTTGAATTCAGCCTTCTTCATCTCCAAGAGATAACTCATTATGGATGGCTGGGACTTGTAGAACCAGACGTGAGCCACAGGAGTAGCGAGATTGATGTGACCACATCTCTCTCTTCTTACTTTCTTTTCTGTCACTTCGACGCCACAGCGTTCACAAATAGTACCCTTATATCTCTTACTTTTGAACTTTCCGCACCAGCACTCCCAGTCCCTTGTAGTTCCGAAGATACGCTCACAGAACAATCCATCACGCTCTGGTCTAAGAGAGCGGTAGTTAATTGTCTCTGGTTTCTTGACTTCACCATAGGACCAGTCGAGAATCTGTTCCGGGGATGCAATCTTTATTCTAAGTGTATTGATGTCATGTGTATCGCTCATCCCTTACCTCCTACTGGTTGTTCTTTTCCTTTTCTTTCTTGTTGATAATCTCTCTATCTCTTTCTGTAAGAGGAATGAGATTACCATTCTCATCATATGCAGCAAGATCCAATGCAAGACCTCTAAGTCCCTGACAGAGAACCTTGTAACCTTCCGGCAGATCATCTGGATGCTCTGCAGGCTCGCCTTTGACGATGGACTGGTAGATGCTTACCCTTCCCTTCATATCGTCTGACTTGACTGTAAGGAGCTCCTGAAGGTTGTTGGCTGCACCATATGCTTCGAATGCCCAGACTTCCATTTCTCCAAGTCTCTGGCCTCCGAACATTGCCTTACCTCCCAATGGCTGCTGAGTGACCAAGGAATATGGTCCTGTAGCTCTGGCATGCATCTTATCGTCGACAAGGTGGTGGAGCTTCAAGTAATAGATATATCCACAGAATACCTTGTTTACGAATGGGACACCTGTCCTACCATCATAAAGTGTTACCTTACTGTCTTTTGGAAGACCGGCCTTTACCATTTCGTCTTCAATCTGCTCCATTGTTGCAGACTGGAATACCGGAGTCTTATACCAGATATCGTTCTTTACAGCAGCCCAGCCAAGCTGAGTCTCCATAAGCTGACCGATGTTCATACGGGAAGGAACGCCAAGTGGGTTGAGACATACATCAAGTGGTGTACCGTCTTCCATGTATGGCATATCTTCCTGTGGGAGAACTCTTGAAACGACACCCTTGTTTCCGTGTCTACCAGCCATCTTGTCGCCCTGCTTGAGCTTTCTCTTTGTGGCTATATAGACCTTTACGGTTTCAAGTGAACCAGGAGCAAGCTCTTCCTTCTTTGTTATTCTCTGGATATCGATGACTGTACCTTCAACACCATGAGGAACAACCAGGGAAGCGTTTCTTGTATCCTTGGACTTTTCACCGAAGATTGAGTTGAGAAGCTTCTGCTCAGGAGTATTCTCTGTTTCTGTCTTTGGTGTTGTCTTACCCACAAGAATATCACCGGATTTTACATATGTACCGATACATACGATACCATCTGAATCCAAGTGCTCCACTGCTCTGTCGCTTGTATTAGGAAGGTCTCTTGAGAATCTCTCTTCACCAAGCTTTGTTTCCTTTCTGTCCACTTCATATTCCTTGATATGGATTGAAGTGTAGATATCTTCGCTTACGACACGCTCGCTGATAAGGACAGCGTCTTCGTAGTTGTATCCATTCCATGGAACGAAGCCTACGAGGATGTTTCTACCAAGAGCCAACTCACCATGATCTGTACTTGGACCATCGGCAAGGACTGCACCCTTCTGAACCTTGTCACCTACGTTTACAAGTGGTCTCTGGTTCATACAGGAATCCTGGTTTGTGATCTCGTACTTTCTAAGTTCATAGACATCGAGTTCATTTGGAACAGATGGCTTATTTGGCTTTACCTTAATGGCGACGCTGGAAACATAAACGACTTCACCGTCTCTTCTTGCCTTTACCATGATGCAGGAATCGTAGGCTGTTCTCTTTTCCATACCTGTACCGACTCTAGGAGTCTCAGGGAATACAAGAGGAACTGCCTGGCGCTGCATGTTCGAACCCATGAGGGCTCTGTTGGCGTCGTCGTGTTCAAGGAACGGAATAAGGGATGCTGCAACAGATACAACCTGCTTAGGAGATACATCCATCCAGTCGATCTCACTTGGAGAAGCTGTGGAGTAATCCTGCATAGCTCTGACAGATACATCGCCTTTAAGGACAAATTCACCCTTTGCATCCTTCTCGACATAAGCGTTACCCTGGGCGATTCTTGCCTTCTCTTCATCGTTTACATCAAGATACTGGCAATCGTCTGTAACCACACCATTGAGGACTTTTCTATATGGAGTCTCGATAAAACCGAACTCATTGATCTTTGCATAGTTTGCAAGAGTAAGGATAAGACCGATGTTTCCACCTTCAGGTGTTTCAATAGGACAGATCTTTCCATAGTGGGTGTAGTTTACGTCTCTGACGTCGAAGAGCTGTCTTGCGTTATCTCTCTTGATACCACCCTTTGGACCGATGGCACTGATTCTTCTCTTGTGAGTAAGCTCTGCAAGAGGGTTTACCTGATCCATGAACTGTGAAAGCTGGGATGAACCGAAGAACTCCCTTACTGTTCCAATGACTGGCTTGATGGAAATGATATCCTGTGGTTTGACATCGTCTTCAGAGATATTCATCTTGTCTTTTGCAGCCTTTACCATCTTGCTGAAAGCATCTGCAAGGCTGTTTTCAAGAAGTTCCCTTACTGTTCTGACTCTTCTGTTTCCAAGAGAGTCTTCATCGTCCTTTCCAAACTTACCATCACCGAAGTCCATGATCATCTTGGATGTCTGGATTACATCTTCAATAGTGAGAGTAGTCTCAGTGATGTATTTCTCTTCATCCATACCGAAGAACTTCTTGTTGAGCTTGTATCTACCGATATTTGAGAAATCATAGCGGTTCTTATCTCTGAAGAACTCCTGGTAGTATGTCAGGACTCTGTCTTTGTCCAAAGTCGTCCTGATATGCTGAGGAAGGAATGTCTTCCACTTTTCGGAAACATATGTAAGGTAGAGGTCTCTGAATTCAGTACCTTCTTCCCTATATACTCTCTGAATGTTCTCCCACTTATCCTTATCCAAAGAGAGTGCTCTCTTGTTGAAGGCAGAAGGATCGTTGAGACAAGCACGATATATAAGAGTCTTCTCCTGCTGGAGAGTCTTCAGTATAGCCATTGCAGGAAGGTCGTCCAGATTTGTCTCCTCTGTATCCACGACCTCGATTTCAGAGATTCCCTTTGCATACATCTCCTGAAGATCCAAAACCTGGATTTCATCACCGGCACACCAAAAGGTCTTGCCATCAACCTTTACATCCTTATACAAGAAGCGTGGGAAGTGACCTTCATATTTGTCTGTTTCAATGAGTTCTGAGGAATAGAACTGGGAAACGATCTTATCTCTTGTATCCAAGCCCAGCATTCTCATAAAGAATGTCACAGGAATGGCGATCTTCTTAAATGACTGGGTATCATCCTTGCTTCTTGGGGATGTAGCATAGATGATGTTATGGGCGGCGGCATAGATCATGACTTCCTTCTGCTTCTTGTTGTCTTCAGTATTGACTACAGAGAAGTCGATCTTGTTGTCTTTATCGTCAACGTTTGTTCTTTCGAACACGAAAGAAAGCATTGAACCGAGATAAGGATAGAGGTTAGCTGTAAAGAGTGAGCTCTTCTGTCCTTTCTTGTTCATGTTCTTGAAGATTACGCCAGGGCTTCTTACGATAGAAGAAACGATGACTCTTTCGGAACCGTTGATGATGAAGGTACCACGATCTGTCATAACAGGGAACTCTCCGAAGAAGATTTCCTTCTCCTGGATTTCGCCGTTACGTTTCTCGAGTCTGATCTTCACCTTTACAGGAACACCGAAAGTAGAGCCTTTACGCTTACATTCTGTTTCGGATTTCATTGCATAGACATCATTTGGATCTACAATATATCCAGCATACTCAATTTTCATCTCATGATTAGGAGACTCAATTGGGAAATATGTTCTAAAAAGGTGTTCGAGTCCAAGTTCTTCGTCCGGCTCTTGCCCGTTCATGATTTTGTCAAGTTGCAGGAAATCCTTATAAGAGGATGTCTGTATCTCCACAAGATTTGGAACAGGGTACTCATTGAGTACTTCGGATCCAATATTGACTCTCTCAAATTCTTTACCGTTTCCGGCCATATCGTTGTACCTCCATAATGGAACTGAGGCGTTCCGGAGCTTTCGCTTTCCGTTATATTTTCTTCAGGTATTATAGGTCCGCCAAAAATGACGGCAAAGCCCCAGTGCCCCCTGATGGAACACTGGGAACCGTTTATTGACTTGTGTTACTTTACTTCGACAACACAACCTGCAGCTTCGAGCTTCTCCTTGATTGAAGCAGCTTCTTCCTTGCTTACAGCTTCCTTGATTACACCGCCGTTCTCGCAGAGATCCTTAGCTTCCTTGAGGCCAAGACCTGTGATAGCTCTGACTTCCTTGATACAAGCGATCTTCTTAGCAGCGTCGACAGACTTGAGAGTTACGTTGAACTCTGTCTGCTCTTCAACAGCTTCAGCTGCACCAGCAGCAGGACCAGCAGCAACAGCAGCAGCTGCAGCAACAACACCAAACTTCTCTTCCATCATCTTGATGAGTTCAGAGACT
>JALFRH010000171.1 GCA_022785155.1 Spirochaetales bacterium | reverse complement strand
AAAGACACTTACCAGCGTCCCCGCCGCATACCTTGTGGCCCTTGAAGGAAAGGGAGTACATGTAGTCACAGTCAACGACTATCTTGCAAAGAGAGATGCTGAATGGATGGGTCAGATTTATCGCTTCCTCGGCTTGACAGTATCTGTAGTCGTACCTGGACAGGATGATGAAGCAAAGAGAAGAGCATACTCGGCAGATATTACATATGGAACCAACAACGAGTTCGGTTTCGATTATCTTAGAGACAACATGAAGCAGTCTATGGATAGAAAGATCCAGTCCAGGCATCACTACTGCATCATAGACGAAATCGACTCCATCTTGATCGATGAAGCAAGAACCCCTCTTATTATCAGCGGTCAGGCGGAGGACGACTCACCTAAGGCAAGAGCTGCAAAATCCATAGTCCCTTTCTTCAAAGAGTGTGAAAAGGACCCTGAAACAGGTACCTACTACGAACTATCCCAGATTGAAAAGATGGATAGAGAGTTGTACAGCTCCTTCGATGAAAGAGGCGACTTCAAAATCGACGAGAAAAACAAGAACGTCACCTTCACAAAGCAAGGCATGACAAAGATGGAGGAGCTTTTGAAGAAGACTGGTATTCTTGTTTCAGGAAAAGATGAAAACGGAAATACAGTAACTTCCCTTTATGACGATGCAAACTTTGAAATGGTCCACTATGTGACCCAGGCTGCAAGGGCTGAATATCAGTATAAAGCCGATGTGGATTATATCGTAAAGGATGGTGAGATCCAGATAGTCGATGAGTTTACAGGAAGAATTCTTCCTGGCAGACGATATAGCGAAGGCCTACATCAGGCAATCGAAGCCAAGGAAAACGTAAAAGTAAAGGGAGACAGCAAAACCTTTGCAACCATTACATTCCAGAACTTCTTCAGAATGTACGACAAGATCTCAGGTATGACAGGTACTGCCGATACTGAAGCGACTGAGTTCAAGCAGATCTATAACCTTGATGTAGTGGTTCTCCCTACTCACCTGCCTCTTAAGAGAAAGGACCTGGAAGACCTTACCTTCTATAACGAGGATTTCAAGTTCAAGGCAATTGTAGAGAAAGTTAAGGAAGTCCATGCAACAGGTCAGCCTATACTTATCGGTACAGCCAGCATCGAAAAGTCAGAAGCCTTGTCAAAACTATTGATGAGAGCCGGTATTCCCCATGAAGTATTGAATGCAAAGAACCATGAAAGGGAAGCATACATCATCGGAGAAGCAGGAAGAAAGGGTGCTGTAACCATTGCTACAAACATGGCAGGTAGAGGTACAGATATCAAGCTTGGTGGTTCTCCAGACCATCTTGCCCTTAAGAAGGTTGGCACAGAAGCAACAAGCGAAGAACTGAAGAAGGCCAAGGATGAGATCATGCCTCTCTGGAAGAAGGCCTCGGATGAGGTGAAGAGTCTTGGGGGTCTATATATAATCGGTAGTGAAAGACACGAATCAAGGCGTATAGATAACCAGCTTAGAGGAAGAGCCGGAAGACAGGGGGACCCAGGTGTAAGCCAGTTCTATGTCTCTCTTGATGATTCCTTGATGAGACTCTTTGCCAAGGAAGGCATGAAGGAAATGCTTGGAAGGCTTGGCATGAATACCGGTGAACCAATCCACCATAAAATGCTGGACTCTGCCATAGAGAACGCCCAGAAGAAAGTCGAGGAAAGGAACTTCGCCATAAGAAAGAGACTCCTGGAATATGATGATGTATTGAATGAAGAAAGAAACTTCATCTATAGCCAAAGAGATGAGATACTTACGGAAGAACACCTTACAGATAGAGTCAAGGAAAAGAACAATGATCTTATTGATTCTATTTTCGATGAAGCCGAGGGCGATGAGAATAAGTTCAGGGAAGGTCTCCAGCGTGTCTATAGTGTCCAGTTCCCGCCAGAAGATACAAAGGATAAAGAGATCCTCAAGTCAAAGCTATCAGAGCTTTTGGATAAAAAGCGTGATTTTGCCGGAGAAAAGTTCTTCAACGACTACCTAAGATACATGTATCTGAAGAACATCGACAAAAGATGGGTGGATCACTTGGATCAATTGGATGAACTGAGGGATGCCGCATCTCTTATGAGCTATGCTCAGAAAAACCCTTTGGTCGAGTATAAAAATACTGCTTCCGATGCTTTCGACGACATGCTTGAAGCCATAACCGAGGCTGTATGCAAGGCTGCCATCCTTGTCCGCTTCCAGGTTTCAGGGCCTAGACCTATTGATAGGGGCCAGCAGAAACTAAAGGAGCAGCATGTAGATGCAATGTCACTTTCACAAATGGAAAGGAAGGGTTCAGTAGTTGCATCCCAATCCCAAGCCATGAATACAACAATTAGGCGCGAAGGACCTAAGGTTGGAAGAAACGACCCATGTCCATGTGGCAGCGGAAAAAAGTACAAAAACTGTTGTGGACGCAATTTCTAAAGTGTCCACACCATTCCACGCTTGAAAAAACCCGGCAGCAATTGTGTTTACTGCCGGTTTTTTCTCGAGATATTATTATTCTTATCTTGGTCAAGCACTAATTACTTGATAGAGAAATGGATACTGATGAACCCGTTGATTGACCAATGCTACCAAGGGCACTACCCTTCTTTATTTTCTGGTTCATTCTTACATCTACCCTTTCAAAACCCGAGAAGCGCCAGATTTCTCCTTCATCTGTTTCAATGGAGATGGTCTTTAGGCCATCAACTCTTCCCGATTGGACCACAATACCGCTTACAGGGCTTATTACTGCCTTTCCTGGTGTTGAAAGAAGTACAACTCTGTCTTCTTCCACCCTTATATCAGAACCAGGAATAATCTCACCGCTCTTTTCTTCAATGACTGCAGTCTTCGACACCTCTCTTATTTCCTCTGTTTCAAGAGCTGTCGGTTCTTCTTGAGCTTCATCGACGGAATCGAGTATCTGCTTTTCCGCATCAAAACTCTCATAGGTGGAATCTGGCATTATTTCCTCTACTTCCGGTCCAATCTCTTCCTCTTCTTTTGCTTCAAGAAGAGGTTCCACCACTTCCTCTTCCGGCAACACGACTTCCACGTCTTCTGAAGGAGTAACCTCTTCTTCCAGGATCAACTGGAAGTTTATCTTTGACAATAAATCTCCCAGCCCTCTTCTTATACTCTCCACTTCTTCCTTTACAAAGGGATCATAAGGCTCATCCACTATGGAGCTTGGTGTTTCATCTATCTTTTCCTGGGTAACGGGAGCCTCCACCATGGGCTCTACCTCAGATACTTCTTCAACAACAGCCATCTCTTCTGAAGGTGTTTCGTCTACCATAGGAAAGGATTCTTCAATGGAATGTATCACTTCGTCAGGAATGGTCTCTTCCATTTCTATAGAAAGGGGGTCTTCAATAGGAGTAGATCCGTCATCTGGAATGACTTCTTCCTCTTTAGTGGACAAAGCTTCTTCCATAATGGGCTCTTCTTCAGAAATCACCTCTTCCATCTCAATAGATATGGGTTCTTCAATAGGCGATACTATTTCTTCTGATACTACTTCTTCCATTTCTGTAGGAAGAGTGCCTTCAACATCCGAGGTGTCTTCAGTATAGGAGAAAGTATCAGAATTGGAGATTTCAACACTCTCTTCCACTACTGGTGTCTCCAGTACTTCTTCGGTTATGCTTTCTTCCATCTCTTCCCTTACTACACTATCTAATTGAGTAACAATGGAGAGAGAAGAATCGTCAGAGACTACAGCTCTGTCATCCATTTTCGAAGCATCTACATCAACTTCATTTTTTGGACTTTCTTTTTCAATTGTGTTGGGAGGAAGGACTTCCAGCTTCTCTTCAGGCGTAACAATTAGTCTGACAACTATAATTATCAGAATAACAAGAATACAGATTAAGACACCCAAAGTCAGACCTTTGTTGCCTTTTCCACCTCTTCTTCCTCCTCCGGAGGGCATATCATCATAATCGCTTCTACTCACTATCGACAAAACTCCACAACCAAAACTATTATGTTTCATATGGAAGACAATGGCAACAAGCCCAGAGGAATCATTCTTATTCTCATTACTCTTGCTTTGGCAATATTGATTGTCTATAGCGCTATATCTCTTTGCCTTTCAAACACTCTTGTCACTTGGGGATATAAGGATCCAGAGGTCTCTACAAATAATGTAAGAGGCACTATATATGATAGAAACGGCAGAATACTTGCAATCCAGGCTCCAAACTATGGATTTTTGGTTTCAGAGAACAATGATGTCATTCAGCAGTTATCATCCTTCATTTCCCAATACTCAGATTACGATGGAGTTGAAATTGCTTCAAAAATAGAAAAGGGAGAGAGTTTCTTCCCTCTCTCTTCTTCTGTAACCTCAAGCCAAAGAGACCTGATAAACATAATAATTGAGGAAAACTCCCTATCCCCATACCTGGAGTTTGCAGAAAAGGAAACC
The DNA here is from genome assembly GCA_022785155.1 of Spirochaetales bacterium. Classification (GTDB taxonomy): domain Bacteria; phylum Spirochaetota; class Spirochaetia; order Sphaerochaetales; family Sphaerochaetaceae; genus Ornithospirochaeta. Next base: position 1,315 of record JALFRH010000171.1, on the reverse strand, counting down.
AGATTCTATCCATATAAGTTCTCGACAGATATTATCGGGAAAACATCTTCCCCTTCCAAGGGAATTGGAGGAATCGAGGAGATGTTCAATGAGTATTTGATGGCTGTTCCTGAAGTGGGGAAAACCACTGTCCATGGTTCTTCCATCACCCTTACTTTGGATTCTGAGATCCAAACAATACTGGAAGAGATCAAGAAGGAGATGGGCATGGACAACGATGTCTCCATTATCTCCAACAAAGGTTTTATAGTCGCCTATGATGGAAAGGAAGACGAAGACGTGTTGAACAACCTTGTAAGGTTCATTACTCCTCCGTCCTCCGTTACAACAGAAAGAGCCATTCGGGTCCCTTCCAGAATGATGGATGGAATTGCCGTGGGCTCCTACTATGTCTGGAGCGACAGCGAAAGGATAAATGATCTGGCAGAGAGGGTTGGAACAGTACTTAAAAAGAGCGGAAAGATTTAATCAAAGCTGCCCTCTATAAGCCCTCATATCCAAGCCAAAGCCCCTTAGGTTTCCAATTATGACTTCCGTGGATGCCTTTTCCAGGTCCTCTGGAACTTTCTGTCCATCAGTAAAGAAGAGAATTGGTTTATGGATTGAATAGGCAAAGGAAAGGACATTGCCGATGGTAATGGACTCGTCCAGCTTGGTCACTATTATGGAAGTGATTGAGAAATCATCCTTATATCTCTCATAGTGCCTCATCATATCTTCTTCCTTCATACTTGCACTTACAATGAGAGTGAATGAGGTATTCAATCTTGCCAACTGCATGCCCAGGCCTTTCAGCCTTAGATTCAGCTCCAGATCCTTGCTGCTCAGCCCCATGGTATCTACAAGAATCAGGTCGAAATATCTGAACTTCTCCATGGCCAACATCAATTGGTCTTCCCTTCCCACTTTTTCTACCGGGATACCCAAAACCTCTCCAAAGGCTGAAATCTGCTCATAGGCCCCGACCCTATATGAATCCAGGGTTACGATTCCAACCTTTTTGCCGCTGGATTTATATAACCAGGCGACTTTTGCCAAGGTCGTAGTCTTTCCAGCTCCTGTGGGGCCAAGGAAAACTACTACACGGGAAGGATGGATCTGGGCTTCATAATCCATCTGTGTATTTTCCAAGATCCTCTCGCTTAATACTCTCACACACTCCTCCGGGGAACAGGACAAACCATCCAAGAGTTTTTCCCTTAAGGGACCGAAGATATAGTTTTCGTCAAGGAGCTTCTCGGCTTTCTTGTATCCCTCTTCGCTTCCTCTGTGTATTTCTGTATTGAGCCTCTCCTCATTTGAAAGTTTATATGGA
>JALFRH010000166.1 GCA_022785155.1 Spirochaetales bacterium | reverse complement strand
GAATATACTTATGCCTTTCGATACACAACAATATGGGTTTATAAAAAAGGGGCTGTTAAAAACTCTGAGCAGTTTAAGACACCCTTTTGAATGCTGTTTCCAGGGAATCAAACATATACTACTGATTGGATATTATTTTGGAAGCATTTATCCCTAACTTCCCATGAAAAAGACACTTAAATCGATCGAGTATGGGGCTAATTACCCCCCTACTCGATTTATTCTATTTTAGTTTACAAATAAATGAAATAATACTATATTTGTAAACTAAGAGGTATACGATGAATCAAAAAGAAATTTTTGCACAGCGGCTGAAGAATGCTCGTGTTATGAAAGGGTATTCCATGGATGAACTGGTTTCTGCTATGGGAAACAATCTTTCTAAGATGTCGATTTCTAAATACGAAAAATGTCAGCTTAGTCCTAACAGTTCGGTCATCATTTCTCTTTCAAAAGCTTTGGAACAGCCGGTCGATTATTTTTTTAAGCCCTTTACTGTTCATATTGATTCCGTAAAATTTCGCAAGCTTAAAAGCAGACTCGGTGCTAAGCAGGAAAACAGCATTAAGGAAAATATCTCTGATCTTGTTGAGCGTTATATTACTATCGAAGAAATCTGCAATGTAGCGGTAGTGTTTGCTTCACCATTCAAGAATAAGATTTCAACTCCTGCTCAGGTAAAAAAAGCGGCTATTGATTTACGCGATTTATGGAAGATTGGTAATGATGGAATTGTAAACGTTATTGATTTGCTTGAAAACCATGGCGTTAAAGTAATGGAAATTGATGCTCCAGAAACTTTTGATGGCTTAAGTTCTATGGTCAATGATAAATATCCTGTTATTGTTCTGAATAAAAATTTTCCGTCTGAACGAAAACGCTTTACTGCTTTGCACGAACTTGGACATATTATTCTTCCTTTTGATTCCTCTGTTTCTGATAAAGACGAAGAAGTTTTGTGTAATCTTTTTGCAAATGAAATGCTTATTCTGGAATCTGTTTTTATAAGTATTTTGGGTAGAACTCGCCACGATATTTCATATCAGGAATTGCGTTCTATTCAGCTTCAATATGGTATTTCCTGCGATGCCATGATGTACAAGGCAAAAGAAAGTGGTGTAATTTCAGAACAGCGATACAGAACCTTCTGCATTCAAAAGAATAAAATACCGGCATTCAAAGAAAGAATTGAAACCTCCCTTTATCCAAACGAAGAATCAAACCGTTTTGTACGCCTGGTTTACAATGCGCTGAGTAATGAACTGATTACTATTTCTAAAGCAGCTTCTTTGTTGCATCAGAGTGTTGATCAGGTTCGGGGAGATCTTGCGCTGGTATGATACAGGAAAAGCTTGTAATCAGTGACACAAACATTCTCCTCGATTTAATTTCGGTAGATATGATGGGGAGGTTAATTCAAGCGGACTCTAACAAGGCCAAAGAAATCTTTCCCTATAAAGCTATCTGTCAGTTATGTCATTCCTACACCTTCGACGTGGAGGAGAAGAACAAAACTCCCTGTTTTGTGGTAAACTTTCCCATGATAGGTGATTCCTAGCAGTCTCATTCTATCATGAAAACCCGCAGAATCGATCTACGGGCTGTTTCTTTTCATGTATTCATTGCTTGCAGGGCCGTTTTCAAAACTTCGAGTTATTTAACAGCCCCATTATTCAGGTGTCTTCTTCTCTTGTATCCCTTCCATGTATCTTCTCGATTCTCTTTGTACACTTGAAGTAGAAATAAATGGAGAGCATGGTTCCTATGGTCCAGCCAATAGGCCAAGAGAGCCATATTCCTGTGGAGCCAAGGGCTGTAGAGGAGAGAAGAAAAGATAGCGAGACACGTAGAATAAGATCCGAGAATGTGTCCACCATAAATTCCTTCATCATTCCCATGCCCTTCAATACTCCGTCAGATACCAGCTTTATCGCCACTACAAAGTAGAATGGAGCAAGGATGGTAAGTAGTTCCTTTCCTGTCTTCAGGGCCTCGGGTGACGGGTTTTCCAAGAAAAGCTTCAGGAGTGTAGGCGAGAAGAAGAAATAAAGAAGGAATACAGGAAGGGCGATGGCCCATATCATCTTTATTCCTGCCTTCTCTCCCTCCTTTATTCTCTCTATCTTTCCTGCCCCTAGGTTCTGGGCTGTGAAGTTGGACATTCCGTTGCCGATGGTCGTGAAGCTTGTTATTACAAGGTTGTTCAGCTTTATTCCCCCGGCATAACCAGCCATTACTCCAGGGCCGAAGCTGTTGATGGTACTCTGTATCAAGATGTTTCCCACTGATACGAAGCTCTGCTGCAGGGTGGAAGGAATGGCGACTGACAAGAAGTCCTTTAAAAGAGGGAAGGAGAAGAAAGGAGCCTTGCTCTTTCCTTCTACATCATTAAGTCTCTTTGCAACTACAACCAGTGCCAATACACATGATACTCCCTGGCAGATGAAGGTCGCCCAAGCCACTCCTGCCACTCCCATATTCAATCCTGCTACAAAGTAAATATCCATGAAGATATTTGCCGTTGAAGAGAAGGCAAGGAATATAAAGGGAGTGCGGCTATCTCCAAGGCCTGAGAATATTCCTGTAGATAGGTTGTACAGGAAGAGGAAGGGTAGGCCATAGAGATAGATCTCAAGATATGTCCAGGACTGCTCCATAAGGGATGAAGGAGTATTGATGAGAAGAAGGATCTTCTCTCCCAGTCCCAAGCCAAATACCATGAGGAGTATGAAACAGACTACGGTTGCTGAAATGGAGGTTGTGACGGAGGTCTTGAGCCTTTTGAACTCCTTTGCACCGAAGAGCCTGGAAACAAGGACAGAGGCTCCCATGCTGCAGCCAAAGGCGAAGGCTATGAAGATAAGTGTCATCTCATAGCTGTTGCCTACTGCAGCAAGAGCATCTTCTCCTATGAATCTTCCTGCCACAAAGCTATCTGCAATATTGTAGATCTGTTGGAATACCACCGATAGAAATAAAGGAAGACAGAATGAAAATATCACCCTGCCGCTTTTACCTACAGTTAAATCCCTGACCATCTAATTATTCTGCCTTGGAAATATCGGTTCCAAAGTATTTGATGCTGAGAGCTGATAGAGTGCCGTCATCCCTCAATTCCTGAAGGGCCTTATTTACAGCTTCTCTGAGAGTAGCTGAATCGTCGCCCTTCTTGAATGGGATTACCACCTCTGTGGACTCTGGGTCCAGGCATGCAATCTTGATTGCAGCCTCCGGATGGGCATTCTTATAGTCATAGAATGTAACTTCTGCATTGAGAGTTGCATCGATTCTGCCTGAGATCAGAAGTTCGAAGGTCTGTACAAGATCGTCAACCCCTGTGACGTTTGCTCCGTATTTCTCTGCAACCTGTGCATATGTACTTGATATGGTATTCGCCGTCTTCAGTCCCTTGAGATCACTCATCTCTGAAATGGCGTTGTTGTCTGCTTTAACAATAACGGCTGTTCTGTTGTAGGCATAGGGAGTAGAGAAATCATACTTCTTTGCTCTCTCTTCAGTATAGTCTACGCCGTTGATCATGATGTCGTATCTACCGGCATCCAAACCTGCAAGAAGTCCGTCCCATTCGCCTTCGATGAAGACAGCCTTGACTCCAAGCTTGTCGGCAATGGCCTTGCCTATTTCCGTGTCATATCCTACCAGTTCATCTTTCTCATTGTGGTAGGTCCATGGTGCCCATGTGCCTTCCATGGCAATGATGATTTCACCCTTGGCTTTGATTCTTTCAAGCTGATCGCCTGAAACTGCGCTTTCCTTGCTTCCTTCAGCCATTATTGAATTGGCCAGAAGAATTGCAATAATGGAAATGAAAAGTATCTTTTTCATCTTAATTCTCCTTGTCGACATAATAAGAAGAAAAGGAAAAGATGAGAATAAGAAAGGAGAAAAACATAAGGCTATTTTTATTAAGAAAGAGACAAAGATAAGAGATCATCAATCATCGACATGTTTTAACTCTTTGTTAATCAGATTTGTGAAATAAAGAATGACACAATACATTCCGCCTGCCGTTTATAGTATTCTAGAGGTGATCAATAGAATAATTACGCTTTCAGGATCATTTCCAAATCCAAATCACTTATAAGGTTGTTTCTTTCTGACTCCCAAAATGGTTAATTCAAGCGGACTCTAATAATAACTACAACAAACTCACATTCGACCAACTAGAAATAACCCATTTCATCTCAAAATAAAGAGTACAACAAGTAATGCCACAGGTGTTTCTTTAATAATGAGGATACAAAGTCAAAGAGAAGACAGATTGCCTCAAGAGAAGTGGCTGGATCTATCATAGAAGAGATAGATATCGAAAAAACAATGTAAATAGCAATACGATGATTTTAAATGGAGATGAAGCCATGAAAAATACTGTTCATCTCCAAATAAAATGATGTGATAATATTTCTAGGGAATAACTATTATTCCGTTCCCTCAAGTATATGTAGTGATATAGAGTCAAGGAAAAGGAAGCAAAAATATAGATGATCTAAGCTCCAAGAAATAGAAATATAAGAGCAGAGGGGATAGAGAAAACAAAGATTATTCAGAGAAGATAGAATGTAAGGAAGATATAGAGATTATGGCAGTAGCTTTTCTATTTCCATGCCCCTTATACTTCTCTCTGAAGAAGGAACAAGGCCCATGCCATATTTCTTTGCTCCAGCTTCAAAAGCTACGGCCAATATACCGTTTCTATATTCCAGGTCTTCGCTCATATGAGGGGCGTCCAGCTTCTTTATCAGTCTATTGGAATCGAGAATGATAAGAGGAATATCAACACCATTATATGAGAAGGAGGAGTCCACGCCACTTCCATCATAGAAGAGTATAGTGCTCTCTTTTAGCCCAGCTGATACAGATAACGCCACCTTGCCGCTAAAGGCAGCAAAGCCTTGGACTTTGTCAGAGGTGGAAAAGACCATGACAGGTTCTGTACCTGCTTTTCCGTCTTTATCGAGGGGGAAGGCGAAGGTGATTGCATTATGAGTTTTACCGTCCAGGGTGGTTAGTCTATGGCTCTCGTCAGTATTATATCCGGGGGCGTAGTATTCTCCTACATAAAGGTAATTACCATCGGAAGAGCAGTAAGAGGAACGACAGGGTACGGAGAAGTGTCCGATGAAGGAAAGCTTATCGCCAGAGGGCGTTGATAATACATCCTTTAACCTGAGAATGAAGATTTTGCTGGCGTTACTTATATATACATAATCCCCTGAGGAAGTAATGCCCCCGGCATGTCCTTTATATACAGTGCCGTCTTCATTCTCTAGATAAACGACCCTTTCTTTTCCGTCATCTATAGCATAGATCCTTGAGGGATTATCAGAAGAAGAGTATCCACAAATAAGAATAGTTCCATCATCTGTCACCGTCACGCCTTGAGGCACAAAGTCATCTGAGAGACCTGGAATAGTTTCTATAGGAAAGGAGGAATTATAAAACTCTGAGTGGAGAATATGACCGAGGGCAAATAAAAGAAAGATATAGACAGATAATAGAGATATTACTAGAGATATTACGACAATGCCTAAAACCTTCAGTATCTTTCTTTTTTTCATCTCTCTTCCTCCCTCTTCTTCTTCCATTCTATCGGGAATAGAAAAGAAGGGATAGGAATATTTCCCCTCATTTATTGAGATCTATTGAAAGCGAAATAATTAAAATATCTCTCTTATGCCATATTTCCTCTCTCTATTTATAGAGGAAGAAATACAGAAAGGAGGTATAGAGAGAAAGAGATTATCATCGCTTTTCTTTCTCTCTATTCCTGGATAACAGTAATTCTATTTATAAACTCCTGGGTTCTCTTTTCCTTAGGGGAAGTGAAGATGGTTTCAGGATCTCCCTCTTCCAACACTCTTCCTTCCTCCATAAACACGACCCTATTGGCCACACGACGGGCAAACCCCATTTCATGGGTTACCACTATCATGGTCATGCCGTCTTCAGCCAGCCTTTTCATTACAGTAAGGAC